>CAMLMF010000357.1 GCA_946480995.1 uncultured Bdellovibrio sp.
AGTTGTGAGTGATCGTTCCGGTCACCATATGGGTGCACATAGCTTGGCTTAATCCCATGCGCGTAAAGCCAGATAGAGAAGAGTTGGGTTGAGCGCTTGAAGTCGCTGTAAGGCATGATGAGGCGAGTAGCGTACAGATAAGAATCTTTTTCATTTTTTCCTCTTAAGTTACGCTCTTCTGTCTGCGAAAAATGTGCCGATCGCAATAAAAAAACTCCGCTGGTTTCCCAAGCGGAGTTCATAATTTTTAGCTCTGAAGTTCAGAATTACATTTGTCTTTGACGTTTTTCCACTGCCAAAGCTGCTTCACGCACCACTTCACTTAAAGTTGGATGCGCGTGGAAGGATCTTGCTAGATCTTCGCTGCTGCCGCCGAATTCCATACAGACGATCACTTCGTGGATCAATTCAGAAACACTTGGTCCCACCATGTGGGCACCCAAGATTTTGTCTGTTTTTTTATCCGCGATGATTTTTACGAAACCTTCAGTGTAACCCTTCGCGCGCGCACGGCCGTTGGCCATGAACGGGAATTTACCAACGTTGATTTCTAAGCCTTGTTCCTTAGCTTGCTCTTCCGTGATACCGACAGACGCGATTTCTGGGTGAGTGTAAATCACACCAGGAACTGTGTTGTAGTTCACGTGACCTGCGCCACCCGCAAGGATTTCGGCCAAAGCAACGCCTTCTTCTTCCGCTTTGTGTGCAAGCATAGGGCCCGCGATCACGTCACCGATGGCGTAAATGCCAGACACATTTGTGCGATAGTGATGATCCACGACGATGCGACCTTGGGGATCTTTTTGAATGCCCATTTCTTCGCAACCCACACCGTTTGTGAAAGGTTTACGACCTGTGGCTACAAGTACAACATCGGCTTTCATGGAAGACGCTTTGCCGTCAGTCAAAGATTCATAAGTGATCTCTACACCGTCATTCAAAGTTTTTGATCCTGTGACTTTCGTTGAAGTCAGGATCGTCATGCCTTCTTTTTCTAGGCTTTTCTTAAGCACATTCATGCAATCTTGATCCATCGGTCCACCAAGGCGAGCCGTGTATTCAATCACTGTCACTTTAGTGCCCAAGCGCTGCCATACAGAACCTAATTCAAGACCGATCACGCCGCCACCAACAACAACCATTGCTTTTGGGACTTCAGATAAGGCCAAGGCACCTGTGTTCGAAACGATGCGTTTTTCGTCGTACTTTAAGAATGGCAATTCTACCGGAGCTGAACCCGTCGCGATCACGATGTTCTTAGTTGTAAGAACTTGTGTCGTGCCATCGTTGGCTTTCACTTCCACTTTGCCCGGAGCCACGATTTTACCCATGCCCGTGAAAGGAGTGATTTTATTTTTCTTAAACAAGAAGGCAATACCTTCGGTGTTTGTTTTCACCACTTTGTCTTTACGAGCCATCATCGTGTTGAAATCAAGTTCGACTTTAGAAACTTTCACACCGTGGGCAGCTAAGTCGTGCTGCGCTGCTTGATAGTGTTCAGAGCTTTCTAAAAGAGCTTTAGAAGGGATGCAACCGACGTTCAGGCAAGTGCCGCCGTAAGTTTTATCTTTTTCGATGATCGCAGTTTTAAGACCTAATTGAGCTGCGCGAATAGCCCCGACATAACCGCCGGGACCAGAACCAATAACTATAAGATCAAATTGAACGTCAGACATGATGAAATCCTTTTAAGCTGAAATTAAACTTCAAGAAGCAATCTTTCAGGGTCTTCAACCAGTTCCTTGATTTTCACTAAGAAACTGACTGCTTCTTTACCATCGACGATTCTGTGGTCATAAGTTAAAGCCACATACATCATCGGACGGATTTCAACTTTACCGTTGATCGCCATCGGACGGTCTTGGATTTTATGCAAACCTAAGATCGCTGATTGCGGGAAGTTTAAGATCGGAGTTGAAAGCAATGAACCGAACACGCCACCGTTTGTGATCGAGAATGTACCACCACTTAAATCGTTTGGAGTGATTTTACCATCGCGGCCTTTAAGGGCTAGATCGCGCACAGCCATTTCGATGCCAGCTAGTGAAAGAGTATCAGCGTCTTTTACAACCGGAACCATCAAGCCTTTTTCAGTTGATACCGCGATACCTACGTTGAAGTAGTTATGGTATTCGATGTCAGTTCCTGAAACCCAAGCATTGACTGCTGGGAAAGATTTAAGAGCTTCGACCGCAGCTTTGACGAAGAAGCCGTTAAAGCCCAAGTTCAAACCGTATTTTTCTTTGAACTTGTCTTTATACTTCGCACGCAAGTCCATCACTTTACCCATATCAACTTCGTTGAAAGTTGTTAAAAGAGCCGAAGTGTTTTGCGCTTCTTTCAACTTTTCCGCGATACGTTTACGGATTGTTGTCATCGGAACGATTTTTTTCTCGCCTTGCTTAGATGGCCCACGTGCTGCCATTACATCAGCTGCAGAAACTTGCGGAGCAGCAGCTGCTTTTGCCGGAGCTGCAGCCTGAGGCGCACCCGCAGAAGCTGGTTTGCCACCTTCAGCGTTTAGAACATCACCTTTTGTTAAGCGACCGTCTTTACCAGATCCGCTCATGCCAGCCGTGTCGATATTTTTTTCTGTCACGATTCTTTGTACAGCAGGGGATAAGTGCGTATTTGCTCCGCCGCCTGTGTTTGCTGCCGCTTGCGCGGGAGCCGGGGCGTCTGCTTTTTTCGCTTCAGGCGCTGCCGCTGGAGCTGCACCCGCAGAAGCTTTTGCGTCTGTATCAAGAGTCGCAACTGTTGCGCCGATTTTTACTACGGCACCGGCTTCGCTGCCAGGCAGGATTGTAAGAACGCCGTCGTTTTCAGCGACAACTTCAACACTGGCTTTGTCAGTTTCAAGAAGCATCAATACGTCATTGCGTTTTACGAACTCGCCGGATTTTTTTGTCCAGCTGCCGATGGTTGCTTCTGTGATGGATTCCCCAACCGCGGGAACTTTGATCTCTTGTTTCATGCAACGTCCTTTTGAACCTGGTACTTAATATTAAGCACCAAAAATAGATTTAATAATTTCAGCTTGTTCAACTTTGTGTCTGTGGATAGAGCCTGTCGCCGGAGACGATCTTTCAGGGCGGCCCACATATTCAAAGCCAAGTTTCAATCCCGCTTTAGACACAACATCCACGAATCTGAAGTACACGCTTTGGAAGCCACCCATGTTCTTAGGTTCTTCTTGTGCCCAGATCAAAGTTTTTGCCTTGCTGTAAGACTTCAAAACTTCTGTGACTTGTTTTGCCGGGAATGGATAAAGTTGTTCTAAACGAACCAGGGCAATATTGTCCTTTTTCGTTTTTTCTCTTTCTTCAAGCAATTCGTAATACAGTTTTCCTGAAACGAACACGACCGTGTCGACTTTGGATTTGTCGACAGTATCCGCGATCACTTCTTGGAATTGACCGTTTGCTAATTCATCAATTGTTGAAACCGCGCGTGGATGACGAAGTAAAGATTTTGGTGTCATTACGATCAACGGTTTGCGGAAGTCGCGCACCATTTGGCGACGAAGAGCATGGTAAAT
>CAMLMF010000358.1 GCA_946480995.1 uncultured Bdellovibrio sp.
TACCACAAAGACGGCTGATCACCCGCACTGCCATTGTCTTCTTTCCAAAAATTAATCAGCTGCTGATTTTTTTGCAAAAGGCGATACCACGCCCAGCGGCCCGAAGTCGAGCGCGGCAGAAAACTGCGTTGCTGAGGATTTTGTCTTTGCCACTGATGAAATCTTTCTAAGTCCGCAAAACTTAAAATTTCCGGCGCGTATTTCATATGTCCGACATGGGCTTCGCAAGAGCTCCAAGCGGCGAAGTCATGGGCTTGATGTAAAGATAAAATGATTTTATCTTTCGGCACCGTTTGCACAATGCGATCTGCGGCGCCTAATTCCCAGGCCCAATCAACCCAAGCCAGTTGCGCTAAGATTTTCTGAAACTCTGGGTCCTGCGCATAGGTGTTTTCACCCGATTGATTCTTTCTAAATGAATAGATAAATTTTTCGTCCGGCATTTCTGTTAACACTTGTTGAATCTGCGCCATCGATAAAAGATCATCGCGCAATTCAAACAAGCCAATGCCCCGGCCTTGATAGCGAGCTTTAAATAAATCCCAACGCTTCGGCGACGAAAAAACTTCAGGTAAAATTGTCAGTGAACCGCCCACTTCAGCATAACTGTGGGTCAGGATCATTTTTTCTATGGCCATGGCCCTGTGATGATTGGCAAAAATGCCCTCGGGCATCAGATACACTTCGTCAGCACACGCACGATAATTTTGTTCGCGGGTGAAAGCGCGCTTATGGAATTCTTCTAACGGGGTCACATCTGGATTCAGGCGTGGACGATTTAAAAAAATTCGCCCATCTAAGTCTGTTTGTCGTTTGACCCATAAGACGCGCACGTCTTCGGGAATAACCTTCACGTCAAAGCCTGCGCCTAAAACCAAATAAATGTCTTCGTGGGATCTTTGCAGAATCTCTAAAAACATTTGCCGTTCTAAATCGCGAAAATAGCCTTCACCGCGTTCCAAAAAAAGTTCGGGAATGGTTTTGCCGATCTTTTTTTCGATTTCGGTGTCGAGATCCACTAAGACCACCGCTTGATCGCGCAAATAGATATGCAAGCGGCTCATGAGTTCTGTTTTGCCTGTGCCGCGATGACCGATAACTGCTGTGATCATGGGCGGACTCCGATCATGTCCCAGAATTCTGGGAAACTTTTGTTGATCGCAGAGGGTTCTTCGATTTTGATGTCATGCCCTTTTAATTTCATTAACGTCGCCGCCATCACCATGCGATGATCCTTGTCAGGATTAAAAACCGCACCGCGGACCAATGCTTGGTGCGGATTTCCATGCACGATCATGCCATCGCCAAGGACTTCGCACTGAACGCCGACAAGTTTTAAAAGCTCTGCCGTCTTAGCAATGCGATTGGATTCTTTACTGACTAAGTGCGGGGCCCCATGCAACTTCGAAGATCCTTGCGCCCAACTGCACAGCACCGCCAGCACCGGGAATAAATCAGGTGACTGGAATAAATCAACATCGACAGCCAACGGCTGCGTCCGATTCGTCACTGTCAAAGTTGGACCCTCCACAGAAAAATCCACATGCATACGGGAAAATATGTCGGTGAACACGAAATCAGGTTGCGTGCTGCTTTTCGGAAAGTTCGTCAGACGTGCTTCCCCAGCCAAAGCCCCTGCCGCAGCCATAGTAAAGGCTGAACTCATGTCGGGTTCTATCGACCACTGTTGGGAGGAAATCTTTTGGCCCGCCGGAATTAAATATCCTCCAGGAGTTTTATGAACCGTCATGCCCAAGGATTTTAGCATTTCTAACGTTAACAAAAAGTAGGATTCAGAAACTTTGTCCCCGATCAGTTCAAATTCTAAATCAAAATCCAAAAGCCATGCATTAAGAACCAAAGCCGAAGCATATTGGCTGGATTCCGAGGTGTTCACTTGCAGAGGTGTCGCCGGCTTCTGCCAGCCAGTACTGTGCACATACAATGCGTGACCTTTGATCTCTGCTTTGACGCCCAATTGCTGAATTAAATCCAAGAGACCTTTTTGTGGACGCTCTAACAAGCGCGCACTGGCTTCAAGCACATGTTCACCCGCTTGGCGCGAAGCTCGTAGAGCCATAAAACGAAAGGTCGTGCCACCCTCGCCGCAATCAACGCGGCTGTGGGCAGAAATTTTTTGAATCCCTTCGCGCATGAAACGCACGTCATCGCATTCGGAGTGGCCATGCAGAACTAAAGAGGGAAAATAGCTTTTCACAATCAGGGCGCGATTGAACACAGATTTAGAACCTGGAATGTCCCCCTGAAAGCGAAAGTTAACCATTCAGTTCTTCTTCCTTCTGACGGCAGACTTCCATTAAAACCTCATCGACAGTGACTTCGCGTACGACGCACTGGCCGGTTTTTTTTAAGAAAATAAAACGCAACGTTTCTGAGGCCGTTTTCTTTTTGTCACTTAGAAGCAACTGCCGGAAATCTTTTAATACAGCGGAGCGTGTGCCCATCAATTCGTCACGCAAAGGGGATAATAAATATCCCGCCAGCGGTAAGCGGTGAAACTTTTCGTAATCCGCACGCGACATGATTTTTTTGTGCACGCTCCAACGCAAGGCAAAGTCCAAACCATAGTTAATCGCAATACCATGAGGAAGTTGGTAGTACACTTCCAAAACATGTCCCATCGTGTGCCCAAGATTTAAAATATGACGGTGGCCGGACTTTTCTTCAGGATCTTTACTGACGACTTTATTTTTGGCATCGATGGCTTTTGCCAAATGCTTCCATAGGATCGCCGAATTCACTTCGTATTCTTTGGCCAAGGAACTCCACAACGGACCGCCGGAAATCAAAGCGATTTTTAAAAGCTCACCAAAGCCTTCAAAGGCCCGGGCTTCTGGTTGCGCCATAAGAAGTGCACGCGATAAAACAATTTTGCCGGCCGGATAAAAAGTGCCTATTTGATTTTTTGCAGAACCTACATTTAAAGCGGTCTTACCGCCATGGGCAGAATCAATCGCCGCAAGCCATGTGCTGGGCATTTGCACCAGATTCACGCCGCGCTTAAGAATGCTCGCAACAAAACCACCAAAGTCCCCGACACTGCCGCCGCCAGCAACGACCACGGTCAGACGACGGCTCGAAGTTTGTTCGCACAGCTTTACAAGGCGTGCGATGTGCCCAGGAAATTTATCAACCGACTTTAGCTCTTCACCGGCCTTTACGGAATAGCGCAAAGCAAACTGCTGCATCCATTTTTTAAATGCCGCAGATTTTTTTGGTAAAACCTCATCGTGAATAAGTAAAAGCTCATCCCCTAATTCAGAGAGGCGCGGCAAATCAGACACATAAAGAAGAGCACTTTTTTTCATTATTCTTTGTCTTTGAATTCAGCTTTAGCTTTTTTGTAAGAGTCCGCCAATGAATCCCAGGCCTTGCTCATGCCGGTTTTCATTTCTGCCCAAGCTTTGCCTGAACTCTTTTTCATTTTTGCGAGGTCTTGTTTGATGCCGTCTTGTTTCTTTTCTAAAGAAGCAATTTGCTCTTTCATCTCTGCCTTTGCAGCACCCGTC
>CAMLMF010000359.1 GCA_946480995.1 uncultured Bdellovibrio sp.
CTCCAAAATTCCGCGCTGGCGCAGAATTCAAATCAATGGTGAAGTAATCGTTTTTTAACGATTCGATCCAAAGAAGGCGTTCCCTCGGGAGCGCCTTTTTTATTTTTCAGCAACGTCCTTTTGCATTTCGCTATGCATCCGAAAAAGGTACGGCGTACCTTTCGAATCTCTGGTAGCCTTTTTACATGGCTCAATTTTCTCAAAAAATAAAAAGAATTGGTGTGTACACAAGTGGTGGCGATGCTCCGGGCATGAATGCGGCCATTCGTGCTGTTGTCCGCGTTGGTATTGCGCAAAACTTGGAAGTGTACGGCATTCATAACGGTTACGTCGGCATGATGGAAAATAAAATCTATCCTTTGCAATTGCGGGACATGGCCAACATCATCCAGCGCGGTGGAACCATTTTAAAAACAGGTCGTTCTGCAGAATTTATGAAGCCCGAAGGGCGCGCCAAAGCAGCGCAACATCTGAAAGAAAATAATATTGATGCTTTAGTGTGCATCGGCGGTGATGGTTCTTTCCGCGGAGCCCACGCACTTTGGGAAGAACACCAAATTCCTGTCGTCGGCGTTCCTGGAACGATTGATAATGATATTTTTGGCAGTGATAAAACTATTGGTTTTGATACCGCTATCAACACAGCTCTTGAAGCCATCGACAGAATTCGCGACACCGCAGCTTCGCACGATCGCCTGTTTATCGTCGAAGTGATGGGCCGCAATTCTGGATTTATCGCCTCCCACGTCGGTTTAGCTGGAGGAGCTGAAGAGATTTTCACTCCTGAAGGCAACACCTCTGTCGAAAAAGCGTTGGATCGAATCAAAGATGGGATCACGCGCGGCAAAACCAGCAGTATCCTAATCACTGCTGAAGGACAGAAACCAGGACGCGGTTATGATTTGGCAGATGCCATTCGCAAAAAATCTGGAATGGAAGCCAAAGTCAGCATCTTAGGTCACCAACAACGAGGGGGCTCTCCGACAGCGGCGGATCGTATTTTAGCAAGTCGCATGGGGGCCGCGGCCGTTGACTCTTTGCTAAAAGGTTTTTGCGACATCATGATCGGCACCGAAGGTGAGCGTCTAGTGCAAGTACCTTTAGATCTGGTCGCTAAGAACGAAAAAAAATCCCAATTAGACCTTATTTCTCTCGCAAATATCCTAGCAACCTAGAGCAAAGAACTCTTGAAAAGGGGCCAGCCATGCAGATGGCCCTTTGCAAGAGTTTCGTTTTAGCTTGACCTAAGTTTTAGATGCTTGAATTCTATGGAATATCTATGAAAGAGGTTCCCATGAAGCGTCTGATTTTAGCTGCCCTTTTGACTTTGCCCCTGGTTGTGGGTTGTACCAAAAAAGAAAATGAAATTTTGATCGGAGAGTATGACTCTTTAACTGGCAGTGACGCCACATTCGGTTTAAGTACCAACAAAGGTGTGCGCTTGGCTTTTGAAGAAATCAATGCTGCCGGCGGTGTTAAAGGTAAAAAATTGGGCTTGATCACTTTAGATGATCAAGGAAAAAATGAAGAGGCTGCTTCCGCAGTCACACGCTTGATCACACAAAATAAAGTGGTTGCGATCATCGGTGGCGTGGCCAGCGGTCGTTCAAAAGCAGCCGCTCCGATTGCGCAATCGAATGGCGTTCCTTTTGTTTCACCAGCTTCAACAAATCCAGATGTTACAAAAGCCGGCGACTATGTGTTCCGCGTGTGCTTTATCGATCCTTTCCAAGGTTTCGTGATGGCCAAGTTTTCATCTGAAAACTTGAAGCACAAAAAAGTTGCGATCCTTCGCGATGTTAAAAATGACTATAGCGTGGGTCTAGCTGATGTGTTTTCTGCAGAATTTAAAAAACGTGGTGGCGAAATCGTTGCAGATTCCAGTTATCAAGCCGGCGACATCGATTTCAAAGCACAATTAACGCAAATTCGTTCAAAAAATCCAGACGGCATTTACGTTCCTGGTTACTACACGGAAGTTGGCCTTATTGCTCAGCAAGCTCGTCAATTGGGAATCAAAGCTCCACTCATGGGTGGCGACGGCTGGGACAGCGACAAACTTTCTGAAATCGGCAAAGAAGCTATTAACGGCAACTATTACTCGAATCACTACACGGTAGAGTCTTCAGATCCGGCGGTGACTGAGTTTATTAAGAAATTTAAAGCGAAATACAATGAAACTCCGGACGCTCTGGCGGCTCTGGGTTACGATGCGGCTCGCATCTTGGCGGCAGCAATTGAACGCTCTCCCGACTTGTCAGGCAAAGCTATTCGTGATGAACTAGCTAAGACAAAAGATTTTGGCGGAGTTACTGGAAAAATCACACTGAATGAAATGCGTGACGCTGTGAAAAGTGCCGTGATCATTCAAGTAGATGGTAAAAACCGCAAGTACATCTCGACTATTTCTCCTTAAGGACGGTGCATGCAGGATTTCATACAGCATATAATCAACGGAATCAGTCTTGGTTCAATCTATGCTCTGATCGCCCTTGGTTACACCATGGTGTACGGAATCCTGAAAATGATCAACTTCGCCCACTCCGACGTTTATATGGTGGGCGCCTTTGCTGCTTACTATGTGGCACGCTTCCTGGGAATTGAAAACAATCCTGGCTTTTCGACTCTGATCACTCTTCTTTTATTTTCGATGTTAAGCTGCGCGATCTTAGGTCTTGCGATTGAACGCCTGGCTTATCGACCTTTGCGTAAAGCGCCAAAATTAAACATCTTGATCACTGCCATTGGCGTCAGTTTGTTTTTAGAATATGGCGGCCAAGTTGTATTTGGTGCTGACCCAAAAGTCTTCCCCGAAGTTATGAAGGACTTTGTTCTTTTTAATATCGGTGATGTCGAATTGAAATCTTTTGATGTCACTGTTTTGATTGTCAGCCTTTTAGCGATGCTAGGTCTGCAATTTTTAATTTTCAAAACGAAATTAGGTCGCGCCATGCGCGCCGTCAGCGCCAACAGTTCCGTGGCCAGCTTGCTTGGTGTAAATCCCGACCGAATTATCACTTTTACTTTTATCATCGGTTCAGCCTTGGCAGGTATTGGCAGCGTTCTTGTGGGTATGAAGTATCCAAAGATCGATCCTTTGATGGGCATGATGATCGGTTTAAAGGCTTTCGTTGCCGCGGTTCTTGGTGGCATCGGCAATGTCGGTGGTGCAGTTCTTGGTGCTTTGATCATGGGCCTTTCTGAAGAAATGGTTGTCGCCTATCTTTCAAGCACCTACCGCGATGCTTTGGCCTTCGGAATTTTAATTGTGATTTTGATCTTTAAGCCCGCAGGTCTTTTAGGTAAATATTCCGTGGAGAAGGTTTAATGAAGTTTTTAAAAGCTCCCCTTCTGACACTGATTATTTTGTCTGTGGTCGGTGTGATCTTTAATTTTGGCTTAGACGATTATTTCAAGCTGATTTTGCTTTACGCCTTGGTGAATTGCCTGTTGTCGATGAGCTTAAACTTAGTCAATGGTTACACGGGACAGTTTTCTTTGGGACACGCAGGTTTTATGGCCATCGGAGC
>CAMLMF010000360.1 GCA_946480995.1 uncultured Bdellovibrio sp.
TCCAACCAAGTTTAATAAATTGTGGCGCGGTCTTAATTCCAACAGAGGCAAATTGTTTGGCCGTAACTTCACCGAGGTTTTTTAAATCTGTGATTTTTACAGCTTTGGCTAAGGCCTCTTGAACGGGTTCATCGGAAAACATGCGTGGAGTGCGCGTATCCATGCGCGCAGAAATGCCCTCAAGTAATTTGTCTTTTTTCTTCTTTTCCGTAGTCGTTTTTTTGCCTTTGCCCTTTGGAATTGTTCCCCAAAAACTATTTGGCCTTAAAACTTCGCGCAAAATATCTGAAACAAGTTCGTCAAAACCTTCTGTTTCCAATGGCAGGAAAAGCCATTTCGGCAAAATTGAATGCTCTGTAAGTTCTGGAAATTTCCCCAGGGCTTGAGGATGAAATTCTTTGTCGACTGGAAACATCACGCCATTCCAGCGCTTGTCGTCTGATTCGAACATCAAGAGAATCATTTTTTCATCGATATAATAGGAAAACCCACCAAACATGGCTTTGCGCCGATACCCATCTTCGGGCAACAGGTCTTCAATCCATTTTAATTCGCCGGGTTCTTTAGCCATGCGCCTAACTTAGCGGAAGACGCCTAAGAATTAAATCAAAATTTCTGATGATTAAAAAATTCCCAAAGTTGTATTCACTGTCTTATCAAACCAACGGGAAAATCTAACTTTTTCCTGCTTTTCTAAGGCGTCGAGGCAAATTATTTTTTGCGCACTCTTTGCCTTAAAAAATACCGCTTCTGAGCAGCCAGGCCCGATCATACCAATTTTTCTTCCATTATTTTCTTTCATCCAGTTGTTCATTTCACTCGCAATTTTCAGATATTCGGACTTCGGCAATGCTCTTTCTAACTGTTTACCTGTGATTGATTGATGGCCGAGTACATAAACTAACTTTCCAGTTATTTTTCTCTGCTCTAGCCAAAGAGAAGAACCCTTGCCCGCGTCCATTCCCATTAAATATTGAGGCGCAGACAGCCCCAACGATCCTAAGAATGTTAGCGCTATGAATACGGCAAATTTCATTGCTCACCTCTTTGCTTGGAAGCAGATTCATTTTCTTTCAATTGCTGTTTGCCCCTTGCCGTTAAGCTAAGATGATCGAAACAGCCCGGCTTTGGCCGCTTGCACTCGAAGGCCTCTGCCATACCCGGAAGAGTCAAACCAATTCGAACCGCTCGCGTCTCGCTCTCAGGGTGCTCCCCCTGGACTATATCAAAGCCAAACTTAGACATTACTAAGGGTGATACAATTTCTTGTCCTGTACGGTCCCAATTGCAAACCGAATGGGCGAAAAGCAGTCCTCCCACCTTCTCTGCTTCATTCTTAAATGGATTTTCTGCAAGATACTTTTCCTGTACTAAGTATCCAAACATATCTCCCATGACTTCGCCCATCTGACTATGATGGCCCGAGGCCCTTAAACACTGCGGATATTTTTTCATCGCCTTTTCGTAAGCTGCGACCGTTTTTTTTGCGTCCTCTGGATCAAGTGACCTTGCTGCAGCATTTTTTAAGAAGCCCATAGTGTCAGCAATATCTTTTTTCGTATTCTCTCGAAATCCACCTTCTTTAACAAGACATGCATACTCTGCTTTAAAGGGATATTTCTCGAAAGAAAGTCCTTCCCTTTTTTTCTTTAGAACACCCTCTCGCTGAAGTTTTTGTATGTAGTCTTCATCAGAAATTACCAATGACATATCCGAATATATGGTCGGCCCCATTTCCTTAAGATACCGAGATGCGTTTTTTTCCGTGACGTTACTTACAGGGTGATCATGAAGGTGCTTATTGAATTTTTCTTTATCAAACGACCATTCAGGATACTGAAAATTGCAAGGATCAATCGCATGACCAATTTCATGTCCGATTGTTCTTATCAGATTGGCATCAGGCTCCGTGGTCTTTCCCGGGCAAAACGCAATCGTACCATCTTGGTTATAAAATGCATTCGAGGGATTGTCGGCGCAACTGGGGCTTAAAGCCGCCGTATCAAAGCTCCCCACCTTCAACGCCCGCACCCGTTCGACCATCATTTTTTCTACATCAGTCCACTGCGATTCTGGCTTACCTCTTGTAACTATAGATTCAATTTTTTCTTTCGAGTAATTAAACAACTCAATAATACGCTGCTGTCTTTTTTCTTTGGCAGCTGTTTTGAGGTTTTCATTTTGCTTTCTCTGCTCTTCTGCTTGCATCACTTCCAGTTGTATTTTCTGAGCGTCAAGCATTTGCTTTTCCATGGGTTCGCGACGAACCTTCAAAGCTGCTTCCAAAGCTGCATACTTTTTCCCTAGAGATTTTTTTAGCAGCGTTGACACTTCTTCGCCGGTAACTTCTTTGGTTTGAGCACCCTTTTCATTCGGGGGCCATGGTAAAGATATTTTTTGATCCGGTTGCGAATCCATGAATGCGGCTCTTTGACTAAATGCCAACCTAAATTCGGTGCTTAATCCTGCGCCTTCCAGCGCATCTAAAACTTCCGATTGCGTGCGAAGATCTTTTTCCACAAATTCCCGATATGCAGAACCGTCCATAGCCATGCCCATACCAAAAAAACCTGTTCCCATTGGAGGAATTGAGCTTCCTCCACCAAATGTCATTCCTTCGGTCGCAGGTTTTGCCGCCGGATTTTTATAGAAAGTTCCGTCAGATAACTTAATCACTTCCTGATCTTTGCGTTCTTTAAAAAATTCACAGTTTCGGGTCACAGATCTAATACTACAGGTTGGCTTATCCGCGGCCAGCGCGAATGAAATAAATATCGAAGCAAGTATGAACATTGCGTTTTCTCTCTGGTTAAACTGTCCTTAAATTGTAGCAGCGCAAAGATGAAAAGCGAGGTCCAGAATTTTTTTGGATTTATTTGGTCGCCCAACGCGAAAATGTATTTCGAGCTTGACCTAAATAATGAAATAGCGAGTCTAAGGACCAGAGGGTATTTACGGAGCAGTGAGCGGGCCTTCAAGCAAGCCGCGAATGAATTGGTGCACGCGCGGATCTTTATGATTTTTTGTTTCTTCCGGCGTTCCAGTGATGATCAATTTTTTATCAACCACCATCGCGATACGATCAGCCAATTGAAACGCACGATTCATATCATTAGTAATCGCGACGATCGTGGATTTATTTTTCTTTTTTAAATCAATAATCAGCTCGATGATTTTTTTTGACGTGATGGGATCTAAGCCCGCCGTCGGATCATCATAAAAAATAATCTCTGGATTTAGAGCCAGTGCTCTAGCGATACCCAGGCGTTTTTGCATCCCGCCGCTGATTTCATCCGGGTAAAGATCGCGCGCATGGGGAATCCCCACCGCTTCCAAAAAACTTTCTGCTCTGTGAACAATGTCCGACTCGGTTAGACTTGTCGTTTCGGTCAGCGGAAAAATGATGTTTTCAATGCACGTCAAAGAATCGAAAAGGGCATTTTTTTGAAACAAAATCCCCATCTTTTTAAGCACCGGCAAACGCTCTTTGGGACTTGGCGTTAACCACTCCATCTGTTCAATAAAAACT
>CAMLMF010000361.1 GCA_946480995.1 uncultured Bdellovibrio sp.
TGGACTGGCTGGGAGCCCAATGCTTGGGATGGCAAAGACGGTGAATTCGTCAACGCCAAAGGCCACGATACAACAGGTCGTTTCGTTCCTTATATGAATTGGGAAGGTGGTAAACCTTCTTTGACTCCTTTGCTTGGCTACGCAAATCCGGGTGAAGGTGATTATTATCTGGAAGCCAAAGCTCGCCTGAAAGAAACGATGGTGGAGCCATACTTGTACCCAATTGATGGCGTGCAAGTATTGATGACCTCCGCTGTGGTGCCGGTAATTATCGAAGGTAAATTCTATGGTGTGGCAGGGGTTGACTTGCCATTAAAGGATTTGCAAAAGAAGGCTTCAACAATCAAACCTTTTGAAACATCTGAAGCTTATTTGATTACGGCAAAAGGAAATTTCGTTTCTCATCCTGATGAAAAGCTTATCACCAAGGAAGCGACTTATCCGTTTGAATCAGACAAATTTAAA
The DNA here is from genome assembly GCA_946480995.1 of uncultured Bdellovibrio sp. Next base: position 466 of record CAMLMF010000361.1, read on the forward strand.
GCTGCGGTAAAAAACGGCCAAGAATTAGTTCTTGAAGGCTTCGACCCTGCAGACGGTTTGGAATACCTTTACGTGGTTAGTCCGGTCACAGTGGGTTTCACCGAGGAACCGTGGGCTTTGGTTGTGCGCACGCCGTTAAAAACTGTTTTAGCGGAAGCTAAAGCGATGGTGTGGACGCAAATGATTATTGCTCTTTGCGGTGTCTTGTTCTTACTTGCAGCAGTGACTTTGATCGCTCGCTATATTTCTAAATCAGTCAGTGCTTTATCCGAAAAATTGCAAGCTTCGGGCGACAACGTTTCTGCGGCAATTCAACAGTTGTCCATCGCAGGACAGTCGTTGTCACACTCTTCCAGTGAGTCGGCGGCGTCTTTAGAAGAAACTGTCGCTGCGTTAGAAGAAATGACTTCGATGGTTAAGATGAATTCAGACAATGCGAAGCAAGCTGCTGCCTTGTCGTCAACGTCATCGGAAGTTGCGGTGAACGGTGAAAAAGAGATGCAAGAACTTCTTTCTTCAATGAATGAGATTTCTCAATCTTCAAAGAAAATCGAAGAGATCATCAATGTGATCGACGACATTGCTTTCCAAACGAATCTTTTAGCCCTGAATGCGTCAGTGGAAGCGGCCCGGGCCGGTGAGCACGGTAAAGGTTTTGCCGTTGTCGCTGAAGCGGTTCGTTCGTTAGCACAAAGATCAGCATCGGCTGCGAAAGATATCACAGTTTTGATCAAAGAATCTGTTGAAAAAATCGAACGTGGCACCGTGAAGTCAGCGAAATCTGGCGACATGCTAAAAAATATCGTGCAATCGGTAAAGAAAGTATCTGATTTGAATAACGAGATCTCTGTGGCGAGCGAAGAGCAGTCGACAGGCATCACCCAAATCAGCAAAGCGATGAATCAGCTAGATCAATCCGTGCAATCAAACGCGGCGTCTTCTGAAGAAATCGCCGGCACTGCGGAAGAAATCAATACGCAAGCGCAGTTAATGAAAGCGGCTGTGGATGAGTTGAATGTGGTCGTTTACGGAGGTGAACATAAAGCGCCTTCCGTGCAACTTTTCGCGACGCCAAAAAAAGCGGCGCAGGATACAGAAGCGGACGATAACATTTTTGCCAAAGCGTCATAGTAATTTTTTATACTCTACAGAAAAAGGTCTTGGCTTAAAACCAAGGCCTTTTTTGTTTTTACACGACTTAGAAAATAACACTGTCCGGAAGCCCCAAGCGCGCCGCGATGATCCGGACGATCTCGCTGGCGTTTTCTTCAAGGGCACGTTCTGTGACATTGAACACTGGCCAGCGGCGATTTTGTTTGTAGATCTTTTCAGCGTATTCGATTTCTTTGGCGATGTGGGACATCGATGCGTATTCGCCGCCGGGGTCTTGGCCGAATTTTTCTAAACGGCTTTTACGAATTCGTTGCAGTGAATCCATGTCGATAATTAAGCCGACAATGCGACGTTGATCGATTTTGAAAAGTTCTTCTGGCAGAGGTGTGTCCAATACCAGAGGCACATTCGCGACCTTCCAGCCTTTGTGGCTTAAGAAAATCGACAGCGGTGTTTTACTGGTGCGAGAAATTCCGACAAGCACGATGTCGGCCTTGTCTAATTCGGCAAAAGTTTTACCGTCGTCATGTTTGACTGTATATTCGATGGCTTCAATGCGTTTGAAGTATCTTTCATCCACGGCACGTAAAGCGCCGACGTGGGCTTCCGAGGCCTCGCCAAAAAACACATCCAGTGTGGTTAAAAGAGGACCTAAAAGATCGTAATAGGGAATTCCTTTGACCGACGCCATTTCGCGAATCTTGCTGCGCAGTTGTTCGCTGGCTACGGTGTAAGCCAACATGCCACGTCTTTCGAAACACTCTTCAATCACCGCTTCGGCTTGCGTTTCTGTGCGCACATTTTTACAGCGAATCATGTTGATGTCTTTGGTTGAATACTGCACCAAAGCGGCACGAATCATCGTGGCTGCAGTTTCGCCAGTGCTGTCTGAAAGGATATAAATGGTGTAGGTTTTGTTTTCGCCGTCGCTCATCAGTCGGCGAATCCGTTAATAAGGGCCCGGCGCACATTATCCACGTGGTCTTTCAACCATAAATCTGGAAGGTTGGATAAAAGTAAAAATGCGAAATCAGGACTGACTTTCACAAGCAGGCAACTGGCCTCGCCGTTGGCATCTAAAGATGTCATTTGCAGTTTTTGCAGCATCGAGCTGGAATCTGTTTTCAAAACAGACATCAGCGGTGCCTGAGGAATGCTGATCACAGCTTTATTGTTGTTTTTTACCAGTTGGGTGGTGCCTTTAAAGAAAGACGCTTGGGCTCTCCATTGGCCATCGTTGTTTTCTAAAAGAACTCCGGCATCGAACAACATCGCTAAGCGAGAAAAAACGACAATCGCGCGATCGATATGATCTTCTGGCAAAGCCTGCGAAAGACCACGCACTAAAGAAACATCGCGCGATGCTTCGAAGCTGCCTTGCAGACGTTCTTGTTCTTCAATTTTGTTTTCGAAATCGTTGTCTAAAACGGATTCAATACGTCTTTGTACTTTGGTAAGTTTTGAAACTAAAGATTGCGATAATTTTTCCATGCACGTCCCTCAAAAGATGCTTCATCTTTATTTTGAGGAGAAGTGCGGACTTAATCAAGCACGACAGTAAAATCTTGGAAGTCGTGATGGCTTTGCCAATCCGCTTGCAAGTTCCCAGCATTTTGTCCAGGTGGTAAGAAGACGCGCAAAGAAGGCTCTTTCAATTTTTTCCAGATCTCGAAAACTTGCGAGGTCCATGCTGGCAAATTGTCATTCCACGGCAGGATGATAACCCATTTGTTCGGCAAAAGTTCTGACGAGGCAATCATCAGAGGCCCTGAAGCACGCAAAGTTTTTTTGTCGAGCTCTGTTTCGGCCAGGACTTCATTTAAGTAGGCGGGCAATTGCTTTGAAACATGACGCGAGGATTTGCAAATTTGAAAATTAAGGTACCAGTCTAGTTTAGCGGTCCATTGCGACTTTTCAAGATCCGGCACAATCCACAGGTCTGAACCCGGA
>CAMLMF010000362.1 GCA_946480995.1 uncultured Bdellovibrio sp.
TTCCGAAGCGGCACAATTGGCGACAGAAGATTTGTCGACCTTGTTGGCGTTCAGATTAGTGAGTGTTGTTGTTAAAGTCGAAACGTCTGATAAGAAAACACTTGCAGAAACCCAGTTCGCGCCATCAAACTTCAAAAATTGTCCGGCGGTGCCTGCGGGCAAGCTTCCGCCACCACCACTGGTTGCATCAGTCACACACGTGAGGTTCGTGCCATTGCTGGAAGTTAAAACAGTTCCGGCTGCACAAGTGGGCAAGTTGGCTTTTGCAAATGCTTTCACCGAGGGATCGGTTTCTGCCGGAGCCACCTTTAAATACATCGAAGAATTTCCATCAATAAGATTTTGGATATCGCTAAAACGCGTTAGCAACGTTTGAAAGTTCGCAGCCCCCGTCGCCGTTAAGTCGGGTAAAGTCGCACTCGAAGAACGCAAAAGATTGCTGGCCTGAAAAGTCGCAACTGCATTGGCAGTTGTTGCAGAATCAGCCGTCGTTGCGTATTTAGCAGAAGTCGCAGAAGGCACGGACTTTAGAGCCTGTTGAGAAAAAATCTGCCACGTATTGCCATCGTTAAAAGTAATTCGAATAGAGCGTTCATCTGTCGCTGCTGGAGTGTATGTCGTGTTGTCAAGACACGTATAGGGAGTGCCCGTGGTGTTTTTAAGAGCGGACTCCACAGTTAGGGTGCCAGATGTTGGGTATGTGCGATTCGCGGTCGGGCCGCCGAAAACCACGTGAAATGCGCCCTTAGTGTCTGCCATGTTCACAGAAAATTCTTCTTTATAAATTACGCAGGCGCCGGTGGAATTCACCAACTCAATAGCGAAAGGGACTGCACTTCCTGAAAAGGCTGTTCCATCAGGCTTGATAATCTTTCCCGAAACGTTGTAACCACCAGCGAAGGCTAGTGGTGCCAAGAAGGATCCGCAGAGAAATAAGAAAATACCTGACTGTTTCATAGTACTTATCTCTTCGGAATATATTTAAAGGAGCGTGAGAATAATTTGGCTATTCGAACGTAGAGTTAGGGATTAGTTGATACCCATCTTGTGAAACCAAGGGAACGAAGTTGTTTTCTTTTGAGACAACGGATTGCAAAACATAACCACCAGCAGACTGCGAAGTGTGCAGGCTAGAAAGATCAGTGACAGCAGGGACATTCTTTTCCGGCGCATACACGACCAAAGGACGACTGCGCAAAAACGAAACCTGCGGAGTCACATCCGAGCAGCCTGCTAAGGTAAATCCCAAAATAAGAATCGCGACACTGAACACCTTCATACTCGACTTATCGGTCGGTGGGTTCTGGACTTTAGGACATTCAGTTTTTGTCCAAACAAACAGATAAGAACTTGATGTTATATGTAAAGGAGCAGACGTGAAGAAATCAGCGCCATCCTTGTGGATTTACGCATTTTGTTTTTCCTCTTTCGCCGCTTTTGCGTGGTGGGAAATCGGACACCTTACGGGGCCAGCTGGCAGCGTTGATCTTGCCTCTTTAGGAGCCGTGGAAACTGCTCAACAATGTGGACCGGAAAGAGGTTATCTGCTTTCTGATATTCGCAAGGTTTCGCCCGTGTTTGCACGCACTCGTTCGGCGACAAGTGCGGACGCTCCGCCGAAAGAATGTGTTTCTTTTATCATGCAGAATTTTATCGGTTTGAATACAAAATCAGTGGCCATGGCGCAGTGTCGTGGTCCTAAGGGCGAAGAACTTTCTTCACCAACCCGCGGGGCCGATGGCTTAGGCTACGTACCTCCGTGTGTGACAGAACCTTATGTGAACAGCGTTTACAACTCGTTAGTGGACGTTGGGGACTGCTTAAATATTCCAGTCAAAGAACTTTTGCCGAAGCTTTATAACGAAAGCGGACTGCACGTGAACACTTTAGGTGGTGGTTTTGATGCTGGTGTGGGGCAATTGACAGTCAGTGCTTTGCGTGAAGTTTTCATGCGCTATGATGGAGTTGAAAGAAATCCTTCGGCCTTGGATTGGTATGTTAAAGAAATGAGCAAGTCCTCGAAAGAATCCTGCCGTCGCATTTTGGCAGAAAAAAGTTCTTTTCAATTGGCGATCCCTGCCGGGCAAGAAATTTGTATTTCTGGCGAAGCTTCAGCGAGCAATTGCTATACGCCATGGTCTTCGAACAATCGCTGTGTCGTGATGAATGCGCCAGAAAATCCATTAAGAAATGTCCTGTTTACCGGTATTTTTTATCGAAGCATGTTAAGAAATGCGACGGGGATTGCTTATTCTGCGGGTGAAGACATTTTAAACGGCCGTCCTTATCAGGAAGGTAGCAGCCTGGGTGGTTACATTGGCGCGGGGAACTTTGTTGAGCGTTTGAAAACTTTAGGTGCAACCCACGCGTCACCAACAGTCTTAAAGCAGATCATCGTGTCTTTGGGTTTCAACGCTGGCATTCGCAGTGGCAAAGTGTACTTAGAAAATTATATCAAACAAAAAGAAGCCAAAGGCAAATTCGTACGCGATCAAGATTTGGATTTTCAAAATATCAGCACCGGCAAGTGGGCGATTATCACCAATTTGCCAACTTATTGGCGCGGTCTAGGATCGGATGATGAAGCTGAGCTGAACAAAGCGATCACGTCGTTGGAAGTCCTACGTGAAATCGGTGTGGACCCAGCCAATGCGCAAAAGACCTACCGTCAATTGCGCCCGTTAGTGCAAGACGAAGTTAAGGCGATCAACGACAACGTGAAGTTAAGCGCGGATGAGAAAACAAAAAAAATCACTGAGCTTAAAGTGAAGTACGATAAATATCGTCATCCGTTGTTGTTGTCCGTTTTCCAAAAAGCAGATGAACTTTCATTGCCAGAGTACATGCGCATCGCCCACGCTTATTCGATTGCGAATGAGCCCGGTGCGGGCGGGGCTCCGGGATATTTAAGTTTTATCGCAGCTAAGCACAAGCAACTTGAAAAAGAGATGGGAGCGCAGGTATGTACAGCCGAAAAATATCTACAGTTCTAGGATCTGTCGCAGCTTTATTGGTCACGTCAGCATTTACGTTTCAAACTCGGGCACCCTTTAGCGGCAGCGTAGCAGATACGGGCTCTGTGACCGCATCCGCAGTGTTTAATAAAGTGGATGGCAGTTTGAATAATTTAAGCAAACAAGTGCACTCGCGCATGCCAGCCAGCCAAAAAGTTCAGATTTTACGTTCGACTTTGGCGTCGATCAAAGAAGTGCGCAAAACAAGTCCTTTGGCGACTGTTGATAAAGAAGTCTATATGGATTATTCCGTTGAGTCGCTAGAACACGTGGCTTTTGATCAAAGCTTTTCGGTGAAGAAATGCGGCGAATACAAAGCGCGCATCATGAACGACTTTGAACCGTATTCAGAGTTTAAGCCGTCGCATCCTGCGTTGTTGCGTTCGTATCAGATTATTGAAGGGCTTTGCTCTTAGTCTTTTGTGTTTAAAAAATTAGATCTTAAAAAACCCACATTTTGAATTTATGTGGTTTTTTTTCGTTTGTCGGTCGCACATCTTCCGCAAAA
>CAMLMF010000363.1 GCA_946480995.1 uncultured Bdellovibrio sp.
AAGACGCGGGCCGTGCGATCGCGGTAGGAGCCGGCAGCGAATTCTGTCGCGGGGAAGTAATCAAAGAAAATAAAAGGTCCGATCATGCGTTTTTTTGCGTAAGGCATTAAACGATGAACCGAAGGGCCACCTAGCGATACAATTCGCGGAGCAATTTCCATCAAGATGTTGTTTTGTGTAGAACTCATATTAAGCCCTCTTTTATTCTGTTGAAAGTCATGTTAGCCTAAATCACTTTATCAGACGAACAAAATTGATAAAGATGGCGGCCCATGCCGCAAAATGTGCAGCGAGCGGAGCTCGCAGAACTGGACAAAGAAAATGAAAACGAAAAAGGATATTGTCGAAAATTGGTTGCCTCGTTACACCGGAGTTCCTTTGAACGAATTTGGTCAGTACATTTTGCTGACGAATTTTAGCAATTACGTAAAAATGTTTGCTGACAAATTCAATGTGCCGGTGCGCGGTTTGGATAAGCCCATGCAAACTGCAACGGCTGAAAACATCACCATATTGAATTTTGGTATGGGCAGTGCTTTGGCTGCGACCTGCATGGACCTTTTGTCTGCCATCAATCCCAAAGCCGCTTTGTTCTTAGGAAAATGCGGCGGTCTGAAAAAGAAAAACCAATTGGGTGATTTCGTATTGCCGATCGCGGCGATTCGTGGCGAAGGTACAAGTAATGAGTATATGCCTGCAGAAATTCCGGCATTGCCGTCATTCCGTCTGCAAAAAGCAGTGTCAGCGATGATTGCCAAACATCAGTGCGATTATTGGACTGGCACCGTCTACACGACGAACCGTCGCGTGTGGGAACATGACGAAGCCTTTAAAGAATATTTAGCAAAAACCCGCGCCATGGCCGTGGATATGGAAACAGCCACGATTTTCTTAACGGGTTTTGTGAATGAAATCCCGCGCGGTGCTTTGTTGTTGGTGTCTGATAATCCGATGATCCCAGATGGAGTAAAAACCGAAGAAAGCGATCGCAAAGTCACAGCGAATTTTGTCGAAAAGCATTTGGCCATCGGCATTGATTCCTTGCGTGAGCTGCGGGATTCAGGCGAATCCGTAAAACACATGCGCTGGGACTAAGTTGAAACTGATTAGAAACAGTTTTCACAGGGTTCCGTTCACAAATTTTATAAGGTCTCCTAGGATTGCTTCTGCTGGAGGCCTTATGAAATCAATACTGATTCTCTTTTGTTTGCTTTTTTCTTTCACTTCCGTCGCAGGCGCACAAGGCGTCCCAAGCCCGCTGCCTGACGACTCGTATCCTGACCCAGGTACGCCTCCGCCAAGCAGCCCAGGCAACCCGGGAAATCCAAATTATCCTCCGCCACATCCTGGTGAGCCGCCTCCTTGGGGTAACGAAATTCCCTATACTCTAGGCACTGGGCAAACGGACAAATCAGGTTCTAGGACATTTACTTTTTTTCCGCGCAGAGATCTAAGTCGCATCATTAAAATTCGTTTAGTCGGTTTCACCAATAACATCGAAATCGAGCAAGTGCGCATTGTGGCGATGGATGGCAGCTATGCCTTTGTGACGCCGATGAACGGTCGCCTGGGGGCAGGATCGACGCGTGAGGTGTACATCAATGGCCGGGCTCTGAATCGCATTGAAATCCAAGCCTCGCCTTCGTACTTCTGGAAAAACCCAGGAAGCTTCCGAGTCGATGTGACGGCAATAAGATGAAGATGCCTTATTTTTCGGCATGAAAATTAGACATGGAAATGGAATAAGCTCTCGTGTTTGAGAGCTTATATTCGCAATATTCACCTTTTTTCATGCAATTAACATGTTGTGTCATTCTGAAAGTTGAGATATAACTGGGCGCTCTTTAATCATAAAGAATGAATGACGCACTTTTGGGGAGGCTCGCTTTGATCAATCCAGGCAACACAACGCACGCTGATGAAATGATCGACTCTGACTTAGACTCGGACTTAGAAAACGAGAAAGAAACGAAAAAGACATCTGCTTTTGAAGCAGACATGGACGACGATATCGAAGAAGCCCTAGCTGCGATGCCTGGCAATTTGTTGATGGAAGGCGAAGAAGACGACCTGAACCTGGATGAAATCGAAAACATCCTGGAGCTTTCTGATTCAAGCTTCCCAAAATTCACATTAGCAAAAAACAAAGCTCGTTTCCTACGTATGGTGAGCTGGTACCGTGGTAAAGAAGAGTGGATCGAAGTCGCTCCTCTTTCTGGCGTAACAAAACTTTTCAAGCAACAAACGAAAGAACTAGAAGGCATCCGTTCTTCTAAGTTGGATTACGAAATGGAACTTGAAACAGGAACTTTGACTCCGTCACAAAGATCTTACCGTCGTGACGAATTGAAGATGTGTAAAGTCCAAGAAAAAATGGCAGTTCACTTGATCTCTAAACTTCAAGTAAAGATCAAATCTGGCCGCAGATAATTCGGCGGACGCCGGCAGAGCGATGTGACTTCCCGTCGCGTCGTTGAATTAGCATAAAATAAAAAAAGCCAAGTTTAAAAGACTTGGCTTTTTTTATTCGCAACTCATCAGCTTTGTCATCGACGTGGCAGTGACCTCTCGCATTTAAGCTTCCCAAGGTCAGGGAAGCGTCTTTAAACTAAGAGTCTCTAAAAGGAGACCCCTTATGGCTAAAAATGCAAAGTCCGACAAATCTGAAAAATCAGTAAAAGCTCCGAAATCAGCAAAAATCGATATCGGTATTCCAGAAAACGATCGTCAAAAAATTGCCGAAGGTCTTTCGCGCCTATTGGCAGACTCGTACACTCTTTATCTTAAAACGCATAACTTCCACTGGAACGTCACGGGCCCTATGTTCCAAACATTGCACCTAATGTTTGAAGCACAATACACAGAGCTAGCATTGGCCGTAGACTTGATCGCAGAGCGCATCCGTTCCTTGGGTGTGGCAGCACCAGGTACCTACAAAGAATTTGCCAAGCTAACAACTATTGAAGAGCCAGAGGGCGTGCCATCTGCAACCGAGATGATCAAGCAATTGGTTGAAGGCCAAGAAGCCGTCGTCAGAACAGCTCGCTCGTTGTTCCCACGCACAGAAAAAGCAGGCGATGAAGTCAGCGCTGACTTGCTAACTCAACGTATGCAACTGCACGAAAAGAACGCGTGGATGTTAAGAAGCTAGCTCGAAGAGGTACGCCGTACCTTTTTCGGAGGCAGCGGATAATTAGATCCCAAGAAAAAACGCCGGTGAAAAACCGGCGTTTTGCATCCACAGAGGCATGGCCCGACCATTGCACAGTGCCTAGCCCCGGAGGCACAATGAAACCATTTTTATTTATCTTAATATTTCTGACGTCTTTTTCGGCTTACAGCAGAACCTGTGTTTGCGCGGAAGGCCCTGTCGTACGTGAGGCAGAGAAAATCGAACTTTGCCAAGAGGTGGCGCAACGTGAGTGGTGGGAAGACATGAAGGAGCGTGACTGCGACGCTGACGAATTGCAAAATAAGTTGTGTGATTATGCCAAACAGAAAAAAGAAGAGGCCTACGCGA
>CAMLMF010000364.1 GCA_946480995.1 uncultured Bdellovibrio sp.
GTGTCGAGCTTAACTTTCTTTTGGCATGCTGTTGTCATCGCAAGTGCTGCTACAACAAGACCACCAAGTACTAACTTATTCATTGTGTCTCCTGTTCAATGTTGTTTCTAAATTTCGCTAACGCCATATCTTGCGCCGAATTCTTAATATTTCAAATAGATAACGCATTGAGAAATAATGCTAAGATTTTAGGCTGCGCAAAAAATCCGTCGCGGCAGCGGCTGGTCCCTTAAAGATAACCTTCACCTGACGGCGCCGTAAGGAGCCCAAGTAAAGGGGATCGTAATAATAGAGCAGCAGCTTTTCGATCCAAGTGCGGTTCTTTTCTAGGGTATTATTATTCAGAAAATCGGCCTCTGCAGAGTCAATGTCGGCCAATACTTCTTGTGCACGCAGCCCGCCTAAGCGTGTGGATATTTGCGCAACTGAACGGCGGTACTTCGCGAATACTTGCAATGCCTGAGTGCGCAAAATTTCCAGCTCCTCTGCGCAGCGCGGGGTTTGCTCACTGCTTAAACCCAGGGCAGTAGCCACAACATAATCATTAAACACATTGGCGATGCGGACATCTAAGGGTTCTTCCAACCACAAAACCTCACCGCCACGCAAACGTTCGAAAAAGGAATTTGGCTGATAGACTTTGCCGATCACGCGACTTTCATCTTCCACCAGGGGACGCGCAGTCGGTGTTAACTTGTCCTCGGCACGCAAAAGGGTTCGCGCCAAATGGTTTTCAAAGTCAATTTGCGTCGGTTGGGCTTGATCTAAGGCACCGAAGGCAGAACCACGATGACGCGCTAACATTTCCAAATCAATGCACGGATAAAAGCTTTGCGCCTGATGCAAAAAGTGAGTTTTTCCGCTCCCCGTGGGGCCGGAAACGACCAAGAGTTCTCGCTCTCGACTGAATCTGTCAATTTCCTCGATCAGAAACTGTCTTGCCGCTTTATATCCACCCACCAGAAGCGGCCGCGACCACCCGCTTTCGCGCAACCATTGTTGCGTGATTTGCGAACGTTTTCCGCCGCGAAAACAATACAAAATCGCTTGCGGGTGCTCCCTTAAAAAGTTCTGCCAGGCCTCAAGCCGTTCCGCTTTTACGGAACCAGAAATAATTTGATACCCCAAGGCCACGGCAGCTTCAGAGCCCTGGTTTTTATAAGTGGTTCCAATCAGCGCTCGCTCAGTATCATTTAGAATTGGTAAATTCACCGCGCCGGGCAGACTGCCGTGGGTAAACTCTACCGGAGCGCGCACGTCGAGTAAGGGCGTGTTACTCAAAAAAAGTTTTTTAAAATCTTTTTTTTGAATATTTTCAATTGGCAAAAATCACCGCTTTGTCTTGGCGAGGCAGAACTTCGCCAACAATTTCAGCTGCTTTAAATTTACTGCGCAAAGCTTGCACAATACCTGCACTCATACCTGCGGGAACACTTAAAAGCAGTCCGCCACTTGTTTGCGGATCATGTAAAAGTAAGCGCGACAAATCATCAAGGTCGGAGGTATCCAAAAGGTCCTCAGTGTACTGAGCATTGCTGCGATGAGCTTTCGTCAAATAGCCCTTTTCCAAAAAAGCCATCGCCTGTTTAAAACGCGGCAACTTTTGCATGTAAATTTGCAAAGAAACTCCGCTGGCATTGGCCAGTTGCATAGAATGACCAGAAAAGCCAAAGCCAGTAATATCTGTCGCACTGTGCACGCTATTAATTTGTTCCGCAGTTAAATAGTCCACAGCATTGTTGATAGTCGCCATGCTTAGCAAAGCTTCCATAATATCTTCTTCAGAAGAAACTTGGCGTTTTAAGGACGCAGTCAACGTGCCTGTGCCGAGAGGCTTGGTCAAAATCAAATGATCACCCGGTTGCGCTTTCGCATTACTCCAAACCCGCTCGGGATGAACAAAGCCAGTAACGGACAAACCAAATTTTAAAGTGTCATCATCTATGGAGTGGCCACCCACGAAGTTGGCACCGGCTTCAGCAATTTTATTACTGGCACCTTGCATAACTTCGACAATTACATCAGCAGGAAGTGTCGCTAAAGGAAAAGCTAAAATGCCAAGGGCTGTTTTGGGTTTTCCGCCCATAGCATAAACATCACTCAGGGCGTTGGCGGCGGCAATTTCGCCAAAAAGAAGAGGCGTATCAACAATCGGGGTAAAAAAATCGAGGGTTTGCACCAATGCAATATCGTCAGTGACTTTATATATGGCAGCATCGTCAAAAAGCCCACCATCTACTAAAAGCGCAGGATGGGCTGCAGGAAATTTTACGTTCTGTAAAATTCGTCTTAATTCAGAAGCGGCCACCTTCGCGGCACAACCGCCCTTTTGCACTGTTTGCGTCAATGCAATACGTGAGCTCATGATTTTTTAGAGAGCTCTTTTTCCTCTTGAGTCTGTTGCGCATTTTGATTCAAAGGCTTCTCTGTATTTTGAGAGATTTGCGTATTGGCCTCACGCTCTGCTGAGCCGTCATCGGAAAGACCTTTTTTAAAGCCACGAATGGCTTCGCCCATCGAACGTCCCAAACCGGGAAGTTTGCTAGGTCCAAAGATAAGTAAAGCGATACCACCAATGAGCAGAATTTCCGTCCAACCAAGGTTCATAAGATCTCCTTAAATCAAGAAGCCAAAACTTACTATAACCCCTATTGCGTGGCAACAAAAGGAGGTGCAATAATAAAAGAAAGGGGAAAAACGATGCTCAGTCTCATCCTGATACTTCTGCTAACTGGTGATGCACAGGCCCAAACGGCGCCGAAAAAGCCCAACACAAATATTTTCGAGAAAGACCCAAGCTCTGAAAGCGATAATTCGCTTTCTTTTAGTGCCAAAGTTAAAGTCGTGCGCGAGGAATCCGACGGCGTTGAGGTGTTTTTTGAGGGCGAAAAAAGCCGAGGAGCATTCTCCCTTTCTCGATCTTCGGAGCACTATGGCAAATTCGTTAAATATCTCGAAGACAGCCGCAAAGTAAAAGGCGGCCCGGTCAGCATTACCGCAACTGCGGATAAGCGTATAAAAACGGTGGAGAAAAGCAAAGACACCGGCTACATCCCTCCTTCGGATCCAAATAAGGCCTGGGATTTCGGTAAAATTCCAGACTGATTGCGCGGGGATTCATCTTGCGTAAGTGCCGCGGAAGTGAGATTTTCAGCCCGCAATGAAAACTTCGCGGGCACAGTGGTTTAATCAATCTTGGCTTTATCTGAAACGCATTCTTATCGTGAATGCGACCTTTTTGGTTGTCGGTTTTTTCTGGCGTTTAGCATTTCTTCTTTATTACGGAAAATCAGCAGAGCTTTCCCCCCTTAAGGGCGACGTGTTGCATGCGTTTGTTTTAGGCACACGCTTTGACAGTACGGTGCTGTTTTATGTGAATGCAATTCCTTTGCTGCTACTTCTATTCGTCAGTCTTTTTGCCTTTCGTGGCGGACCGCAATTTATTTTAGATAAAATCTTTAAACACTTTGCGCGCTTCTTGGTGCCTTACTACACCTTGATGCTCTTTATCGTGAAT
>CAMLMF010000365.1 GCA_946480995.1 uncultured Bdellovibrio sp.
AAACTATCGTTATGACGAGTTTATGTACCGGGAGCAATAGTTTGAAGACGTGGCAGTATTTTAAAAGCAGCCTGTCTTTGTTAGTTCTTTCAGGTGTTGCCTATCTGATCAGTGCGCAAGTGCCAAAGTACGTGCCTGTGCAAATGGGAACCTTCTTAGATAATTTCTGGTGGAAGTCCTTGGGATTGTTGCCGTTGGCTTGTGCGCTTTTCGTTTTGTTACAAAGCTTTATAAGCAACAAACTGTATCGCCAGTATGCTCTGGTTGCTCTTTATTTGATTTTCTTTGCAATGCTGTGCGTGCATTGGCAGCTGGCGGCAATTTTGTTAGTCGGTCACCGCATTCTTTTTGAGTTAGAACGTCGTTTGCCAAAGCAAAAACTTGTTACATTCTTTTTTCTGATCTTTATCACTGTCCTTATGTACTTTCCAACACTTGTCTATTCGGCGTCCTTGACGGTATCGAAGTGGCAGATGTTTGCGTTGTTGCTATTTAAGACCTGCATGATGATGCGAACTGTGGCGTGGATTGTGGATCGCAGGATTTACAATCGCCAGAACTATGGTTCCCTTGCGGATTATTTTGAGTTTTTATTTTGCCCTATCTTTTTTGTATTCCCTGGGCAAATTCAGTATTTCCTGTACGGATACTTTCATCAAAGCAAGGCAGATCTGGGATCACCGCACCTAAAAACCTTAGGTGTCGGTCTGTGGGGGCTGTTGCTGATCGTTCTTTTTGGTTATGCAAATTTTTATTTCTGGCAAAATCTTTACTCTTTGCCAGGGCAAGTTCCAGATCAGCAGTTGCCGTGGTTGCATTTAGGATTCGGTGTTTATTGGCTGATCGCCATTTATTTTCAACAAGCCGGGGGCATGGCTTTTCAAGTCTGTGTGGCGCGCTTTCTTGGCTATCAAATAAAATATGACATGCATTATCCTTTGTTGGCGCGCTCGCCTTTGGATTATTTGCGAAGGCACAGTTCCTATGTGCGGGACTACGTTGTTGAGATGGGACTGCGCCCTTTGTCGTTACCCTTGATGCGCGCTGGTCTGTCTGCTGCGCTCGTGTTTCCTTTAGCGTCGCTTCTGGCGTACGGTTACTTTATATTACCGCAAACCGGATACCGACCTGATTATGAAAGACCTTGGATGGTCAGCTTTCTGTTGTGGGGATTTTTGGCTTTGTATCTTGTGCTGCCGCTTTTAAGCATTAAGTCCCAGGACAATTTGCTGAAACCCATCGACGAAAAACCTTTAAAAAAATGGCAACTGGTTGATTATGGATCGTGGTTATGGACAATGTTTCTAGTGGCGGGCAGTAAAAGTTTGCTGGGAATTGCGTTGGCTTATTTTGGTCATCACAAAGGTCTTTAGGAGAAACCATGTATAAACCCACCGTGCGACACAAAAAATGGGAAGCTGTTTCTGATAAAGACTGGTCGTCTTGGACATGGCAGTTGCAAAATAAAATTGAGACCCTGGCAGACCTTGAAGACATCGCGAAGCTTGATCCAGACTTTGTTTTTGATCCTGAAGACGTCAAAAAAACCCAGACTGATTTTAACTTTGCGATCACACCCTATTATTTTTCCTTGATGAATTTAAAAGACACGGAATGTCCGATTCGTTTGCAGGGCTTGCCCTCCAGTCGGGAAAATGTGCGTCTGGATTACGAGTTTTTGGATTTCCCCAAAGAGGATTCGATGATGCCAGTACCGGGGCTTACCCATCGTTATCCAGATCGGGTGATGTTGTATACGACCCACCACTGTGCGATGTACTGTCGATTCTGCACGCGCAAACGCAAAGTTTCTGACGCCAGTTCGGCTTTGCGAAGTAAGCAAATTGATGCTGCTTTAGAACATATTGCCGCAACGAAAACTATTCGCGAAGTGATCCTTAGCGGCGGCGATATCTTTTCGTTTTCGGATCGACAGTTGGATGAACTGTTAACAAAAGTTCGCGCCATCGACCATGTGGAGATCGTGCGTTTAGGGACTCGCAACTTGGTGACTTTGCCTTTTCGTGTGACCCCCGAACTGATTGCCGTCTTAAAGAAGCATCAGCCGTTATATATTCACACGCATTTTAATCATCCCCAAGAGTGCTCTGCCGAAGCGGCGGCCGCCTGCAAAGCTTTGCGCAAGGCGGGATGTGTGGTGAACAACCACACTGTGATCTTAAAGGGCGTGAACAATGACCAACAGACTTTGCAGGAATTAAATAGGAAACTCGTACCCATGGGTGTGCAGCCCTATTATTTCTATCACTGTGATTTAACGTTTGGATCGTCGCACTTTCGCACTAAGATAGAAGAAGATTTAAGCTTGGTGCGCGGTATGCATGCCGAGATCCAGTGGCAGCAGGACATCACAATGTCGCATTATATGGTCGATACTCCCGGCGGGGGAAAGGTGGAGTTGGTTTGATGGATTTACAAGAATGCAAAGAAATCATTCGTCGCGAGCTAGCAAAGATAGATATTCGTATGGACGCACAAATTGAAATGCCTTCCTTGGACATGGTCACGGCTGCTGTGCACTTAGAAAAAGTTTTTGCAATTCGTTTCGAGCTGGATGAGATTTCAGCGGCGAACTTTCGCTCGGTCGATACTTTGGCGACTCTGATCCATAAAAAAAGGCTTTAACAGAATCCCGTTAAAGCCTTTATCAATTCAAACTGAAATTTAAAAACTATTTAGCGGCTTTTTTAGTCGCTTTTTTTGTAGTTTTCTTCGCAGCTACTTTTTTAGTAGTCGCTTTTTTAGTTGTTTTCGCAGCGGCTTTTTTAGAAGACTTAGCCATTGTTTTTTTGAAAAGAGTTTTTTCAAGTTTAGTTTTTTGTGCGATCGCTTTCTTTTTGTAAGCCGCGATGTTTTTTTCTAAACCGTCAGCAGATTTTTTGATTTTTGCAATCGTGCTGTTTACTTCTTTTTCAAGTTTCGCTTCAGAAACGCCAAGAACTTTTACGATCTCTTGGTACTTCTTCCAAGCCATTTCGATTTTTTGATCTTTTTGTTTATCGAAACGAGTTTTCAATTCAGATTCTTTCTTTTTGATCTCGTCATTCAATTTTTGGAAATTTTCAAGAAGGCTTTGTACGCCTTTATTTTCAGACAAGTTTTCTACGATTTTTTGGAATGATGCTGTTGCCACAAGAGTCTCCTTTGTTTGCAAGTGCAGGGGCTACCATACACCGTTCAGAGCGAAAATAAAAGCCCCTATGACGTTGTAGTATTAATTTCTAGCTGCGTTGTGACCTTCTCGACGTGCTATTCGCACGCCTTCGTCGGCCACGCCTTGTAGAAATTAATACTACAACGTCATAGGTCCCAGCGGAATTTGTTATTTCTCAAATCTCTCGGTGTCTAGCCAGACTTCGCGTTGGGCAGAGTACTGACCCGGGAATTTATCCGTGCCTTTTTCGCGCAATTTCATCGCGTATTCAGTCATGTAAAGCTTTAAGTGCTCTTCA
>CAMLMF010000366.1 GCA_946480995.1 uncultured Bdellovibrio sp.
TAGGTCGCTTGCGTGCGGAAGGTTATTCGTATCAAGTGATTAAAGATACGGTTTCTGTTTTGATTAAAGAAAATCAAGAGGGTCGCAAAGTTGTCGACCTCATTGCCAGCGATAAAATTTTTATCCGCAAGCCAACTTTGAACGACGTGTTCTTAAAGCTAGCAGGCCATCAGTTGAGGGATGAATAGAATGAAGTTCAAAGACTTTATAGCTATGCCTCAAGTTAACAGCGGTGCTTTTCAGGTGTGGTCGCGCAACTTTCTATATTTCAAAAAAACTTGGTTAGTTTCGTTGTTTTGGATTGTGCTAGAGCCGGTTGTGTATTTAGGTGCGATTGGCTTTGGCCTGGGTGCCTTTGTTAATAACATGGGCGGCATTCCTTATATTGAGTTCTTTTTTCCTGCGCTGTTGTCGACAACGGCGATGATGGTGGCTTTCTTTGAAGCGACTTACGGAAACTACACAAAACTGACACATCAAAAAACTTATGCCACGATCATGTTAACTCGCGTGGGGCCTGAAGAGATTGTTGCAGGCGAATTGTTATGGGCTGCCAGCAAAGGTTTCTTTGGCGTTATTGGCGTCACAATTGTCGCGATGTTTTTTGGTCTTATTGATTCTTATAAAATTATTTTGGCGTTACCGATTTTATTTTTGATGTCGGCCCTCTTTTCTTGCATTGGTATGGTCTTTACTTCCTTTGCCAGAAACTATGACTCTTTTATTTATTCCACTTCAGGTCTTATCGTGCCGATGAGTCTTTTAAGTGGTACCTATTTTCCCTTAGAGCAATTGCCAAGTGGCCTGCGCTATTTGTCATATCTGTTCCCTCTGACTCACGGAGTGGCAGCCGTGCGCGGGGTTTTGCACGATGGGACATCTTGGGTTGTGGGTGTGCATATTTTAGTTCTGTTGCTTGCGACATGGTTGTTTATGAATGTCGCGTTCTTTAGAATTCGCGGGAAGCTTCTTAAATAGAAAGCTATTGCGACGACTCTTCTGTTTCAGTTTCGAAACTTTCTTGATCTTGTTCCTGTTCTTGGTTGGCGGAGGATTCTTCGCCTTCAGATTCTATACCTTCCATAATTTCAGCGGGCATAGGTGGGGCTGATTGAAAGAACCAGGCAGCTTGTTGAATGGCCTGCTCGTACTCTTCAGCCGTAATGCGATGATAGCGGAACATGTTTTCAATAATCTGTGTCAGACGCTTTTTCGCGAAGGGTGTAAGTTCCTTTTTATAGTACGACATCGAATATTTCACTGGATTCGGCAGAACCAAAGCCAAGAAGGCACTTTCAACGACAGAAAGTTCTGCGGGAGTTTTTTTGAAGTAATATTTGGCAGCGTCTTTGACTCCGAAGATGTTTCTTCCGAACTCAACCACATTAAGATAACGCTCAAGAATTTCTTTCTTTGTGAGCGTGTTTTCGATGCGATCTGTGATAATGGCTTCAACACCCTTACGAATGAAAGTGCGATCCCCCGTCAAAAACATATTTTTTGCGAGCTGCTGAGTGATGGTTGATCCGCCTTTTTTAAAAGATCCAGACTCCCAACCTTCGCGGGCGTTCTTTTCGATAGATCCCCAGTCAAAGCCATTGTGAGTAAAAAAAGTGGAGTCTTCCGTCAGGACAATCGCCTTTTGCAAGTTCTGCGAAATTTGATTCAGTGGCACATAGTCCTTAGAGCCAGGGCAAAGCTCAACATGATACATCTTTGTCGTCATGCAACCTTTGATTTCTTTTTCGGTAGGCAGCCAGTTCCACAAGCTGGCGACGGCCGCACCCATCAAAGTAATTACACCTAAAAAGAAGAAGACAACTTTTTTCATGCAGTCCTTAAGAAAGTAAACCGTGGTCTTTCACCCACTGAACACTGTTATGAATAGCTTCTTTGGCAGAGCGTGGTTTAAAGCCCAGCTCTTTCTGCGCTTTGCTGGAGTCAAACCAGTGATACATCGTAGCTGTGTAAGCATTTTCTCGACTGAGTGGGCCCTTAAGACCACACAGCTCCATAAAGTCGCCGATCGTGCCGACGATGTGCAGGACGCTGTCTGGCATTAACTGAGAAGGTGGTTTCACGCCAGCTTCAGCAGCGATTAATGCAAAGAGGTCCTTTATCAAAATATTTTCGCCGGCTAAAATGTAACGTTCACCTTTGCGGCCGTTTTTCCATGCACTTAAAATTCCTTGTACGACATCTTCAACGGCCACGACGTTCACGCCCCCTGAAGTGTAGAACTTCAGTTTGCCTTGTGCGACCTTCAGCTGCATTTTGCGACTGCCTTTTTTGGCATCGCCGGCACCATAGATCGTCGAAGGATTTAAAATGACCGCATCAATTTCACTTTTATCACAAGCTGTCTTTACTATTTTTTCGGCTTCGTGTTTGGTTTCGAAATAGCCTAAGTTTAAATCAGAGATATTATATTCGGATTGCTCATTTAAGATCTCTTGTTCTGAGAAGCCGGCGCCAACAGCGACAACCGAGGAAAGGTAAACTAAACGTTTTACTTTGTGTTCACGGCATACAGCAACGACGTTGGCTGTTCCTTGCACGTTGACCTTGTCCATAAGGGCGCGTTCGGATTTTTTGTAAGCGATGACACCCGCAAGATGAAAGACGGCTTCCATGCCCTTAAAGGCTTCCAGCAAAGAACGAATATCTGTGACGTCACCGTAAAGATATTTGCAGTTCACGCCGTCAAGTTCGGAAATATCACTTTTCGGGCGCACTAAAGCGTACACGTCGTGTCCGTCATTCACCAATGCACGCGTCACCCAACTGCCTAAAAAACCATTAGCACCAGTTACTAGAACTTTCATGACGGAGAGGTCCTTTCAGTCTTTATTTTTCGTAAAACCATCAGACACAAGCGAGAGAACAGCAAACCAAACAAACAACCTAAAATCCCCCCGCAAATAACATCCGCGGGAAAATGCACGCCATTGTAAACGCGACTGTAAGCCACCACGGTGGCTAAAGTATAAAGGGGTACTGCGGCCGGAGGAAAAATCACCGCAGTAAAGCTCGCAAAAGAAAACATGTTAGTAGCGTGGTTAGATACAAAGCTATAGCCACCGTAAGGCGAAAGAACGCGCACTTCCAAATTTTGAGTGTCGCCAGGACGAGGGCGCTGGACATTTTTTTTAAGTGCCCAATTGCCAAATCCATCAGAAGCGCCAACAGACAAAAGGCAGAAAAAGAAAATGATCAGACCCTTCTTAACTCCGCGGCGCCACATAAAGATCATGAGGATAAGGGGTACTAAAACAGATTTAAAAAATGAAGTCTTATGCAGATCAGTAATAAACGGAAAGAAGGAATCAGCCCACGCGGCAGTCCAATGGGAATTAATTAAAACGAAAAGGCTCTTATCAAGGCTAATAATGTAGTCGAGCATGTGAGTAAATCTACTCTAGATTGAGGCGGGCGGGAAGAAAAAAAGGCCGAGGTTTT
>CAMLMF010000367.1 GCA_946480995.1 uncultured Bdellovibrio sp.
CGTAGAGCTTGGCGGCACCGATCAGAAGTTCAATTTGTTGGTTGGACGCTCGATGCAGGCAGCTTACGGTTTGGAAGCACAGTGCATTTTGACGATGCCGATCCTGGAAGGGATTGATGGCGTAAATAAGATGTCGAAGTCTTTGGATAACTACATCTCTGTTGTCGACACTCCGAAAGACATGTTCGGTAAGACCATGCGTATTTCCGATGAACTGATGTATCGTTGGTACGAGTTGTTGACGGACATCAACAGCAATGGCTTGGCGCAATTACGTACCGATGTTGCGGAAAAACGTAAACATCCGCGTGAAGTGAAAGTGGCGTTAGCTAAATTCTTAATCAAACGTTTCCATTCAGAGGCGGCAGCGCAAGCAGCTGAAGATGAATTCAATCGTATCTTTGTCGAAAAAGGTTTACCTGATGACGTGCCTGAGTTCGCAGTGGATGCTGAAGCTCAGGTGGGTTTAGCCGCGTTGATGACAAAGGCGGCTTTGGTGGCTTCCAACGGAGAAGGCACGCGCCTGATTCAAGGAGGCGGCGTGCAAATTGATGGCGAAAAAGTTTCTGATCCACGTTTGAAAGTGGATTTAAAATCTGGCGAAAGTTTTGTACTAAGAGCCGGAAAAAAGAAATTCGTAAAAATTGTAGTTCGCTAGGACTTTTACGAAAATATAGGATTTGAGTTATGAAAATTAAGTTCCTTCCGCAAAATGTTGAAGTCGAGGCCACGCCAGATAAAAGCCTTTTGCAAATCGCTACGGAAAATCATTTAGAAATCCGCTCGATTTGTAAAGGTGTCCCATCTTGTGCCGAATGCCGCGTGCGCATCACAGAAGGCGAAGCGAACGTTTTGCCCCCAACCAAGGCGGAGCTGAGTCTTATTGGGACAAATCACTTTATCGACGGACGTCGTTTAAGCTGCCAAGTGCGCTGTTACGGAAATGTGACGGTGGATTTGACCGAGCAAGTAGAGCGCGCTGAAAATCAAACCAAGAAAATCCGTGGATTCCGTTCCAATAAGCAAGTCGAATCCAAGGCCGTCAACGACACAATGCTTTTGGCTGAAAAAATGGAAGACAAAGACGGTAAGGATCACCATAAAGATCACAAAGATCATCCACCGCGCGAGTCTCATAAAGAGCCCCACAAAGATTCACATAAAAATAAGAAGTAGGCCTTTGGTCGAGTGTGCATTCACGGTCAAAAAACCGATAAGTTCTGTGAATGTCACACAAGATTACCTACCGAGAACGCGGTCAAGGACCATTGTTATTGTTGCTCCACGGATATGGCGGCTCGGTTCACCATTGGGATAAAGTTGCGGAGTCTTTGGAATCTAAATTCCGGGTGATCGTTCCCAATCTTAGTCACATTTATCTAAGCACGGATAAGATCTTTTTCACGGTGCAAATTGAAATCTTAGCAAAATTTATTCGCGAAACTTTTCCTGGTGAAAAGGTCGTGGTCGCTGGTCTTAGCTATGGCGGAGCTTTGTCATGGGGGCTGTCTTTGCAGCATCCACAATTGGTCGCAAAAATGATTCTGATTAACCCCATGATCACGGATCCGGTTCGGCACTTCTTGCCGAAAGAATTGAAATTCTTTTTCTCGATACCTTTAAATTTAAAAAGTATTTACCTGATGCTCGCAACCCCAATGGGAAAGCTTTTTTTAAAAAGAGCTGCTCAGATTTTTCGGGATGAACGCAGTGAAGGGGCGGGCGCTTTAGAAAGTTTGAAAGGTCGCAAGCTTCTTTTTGTTTCACACATGATCCATCATTTTTCGTGGATTTTGCGTTCCGAAGACTGGGGTTTCTGGCACGGTAAATTGCACAACCATCGTGGTGAGTGTCGGTTGATTTTCGATCAAGATGATCTGTTGTTCAGTGCTGATTCTTATTTAAAATTTGCAGCTCACCTCGGCTGCAAAGACGTTGTTGCGCTTTCCGACGCGGGTCATATCGCGATCAAAAGCCAACCCGAAGTCATCGCTGAACTGATAGAAGAATACCTTCGCGATTCTATCGCTGCTTAAAATAAAAACGGCAAAGATTTCTCTTTGCCGTTTATTAATTCTTTTAATTTAAATTTGCCGCTTAAACGTTAAAGCTAGATCCGCAACCGCAATGTTTTGATGCATTCGGATTGTTGAAGACAAAACCTTTGCCGTTCAAGCCGCCAGAGTATTCCAGCGTCATGCCTAAGATGTACAACATGCTTTGTGAATCGACGGCTACTTTTTGGCCGTGGGATTCAAAAACTTTGTCGCCTTCGCGCATGTCAGATTCGAAATGCATTTTGTAAGACAAACCCGAACAGCCACCTTTTTTTACTTCCACACGAAGAAAAGCGGCGTCGTCTTTGCCTTCTTCTTTTTTTAATGAAGCTAACTTTGTGGCAGCTTCTGGAGAAATTTGGATCATTGTGGCTCCTTATGGATATAAAACTCAAAGGCAGTATAGCACACCTGTCAAGCGCAGGGGAGTCCGAAAACTCCCTCCGGGGTATAGCCGTAAGGTGCCGAAAGTACTTATTTTTTGCCGACTGTGGCGTTTTTTAGGATCTCGACGGCCTGAAGCAGCTCTTCTTGAGTTGTCCAGCGCCCGAGGGAAATTCGCAAAGAGCACTGTATTTCAGCGGGGGAAAGACCCATGCCTGTTAGGACGTGGCTTATCACCATTGCACCAGTGCCGCAGGCTGAACCTGTGCTGACTCCGAGCTTTTGCAAATGCGGCAGCAAGGTTTCGGTTTTAAATCCTGGCAAAGTGATATTTAAATTATTGGGTGCACGATTTTCTTCAGAGCCGTTCAAACGAATTCCGGGAATAGCTTCTTGCAATTGCTTCCAGAAAAACTTGCGCAGTTCGGTGAGGCGCAAACTTTCTTGCGCTAAACTGTTCTGGCAAATTTCAGCGGCCGCACCAAAACCCACAATCCCTGGCACGTTGAGGGTGCCTGAGCGTAAACCTCGTTCCTGGCCGCCCCCATAAATCAAGGGGTTCAATTGTACTTTCGGATCTTTTCCCCGAATGAATAAGACACCGATGCCTTTGGGGCCGTATATTTTGTGCGCAGAAAAAGACAGCAGATCAATACCCATATCCGTGACGTTCATAGGAATTTTTCCTGCCGCTTGGGTGGCATCGGTATGCAGATAAATTTGTTTTTCTTTGGCCAGCTTTGCGATGTCTAGCAACGGATTGATCGCGCCGCTTTCATTATTAATCCACATGAAGCTCATTAACTTTGTGTGCGGCTTGATCGCCTGGCGCACAGTTTCGATTTCGACAGCACCCTCGGAATTAACAGGAAGAACGTCAACCTCGACGCCCAGTTTTTTTACCGCTGCCATCGCCTTAATGATCGAGCTGTGTTCCACAGCACTGGTAATAAAATGAATGGATTCGTTCGGATTTTCTTCGCGTAATTTAGAAAGTAAACCG
>CAMLMF010000368.1 GCA_946480995.1 uncultured Bdellovibrio sp.
TCCGCGTTTCCCTGATATGACGGAAGCTTATGACAAGCGCCTCATCAGCATTATGGAAGCTTTGCTTTTAAAGCAAGGCACTCGTTTTCATAAAGGTGTTTATTGTGGCGTCAGCGGTCCAACTTATGAAACGCCAGCAGAAGTTCGTTATTTGAAATTAATTGGCGGCAAAGCTGTCGGCATGAGTACTGTGCCAGAAACAATCGCTGCCAATCACCTAGGCCTTCGTGTCGCTGCTTTAAGCTGCATCACAAACTTGGCTGCGGGTATTTCTGCACAAAAACTTTCCCACGATGAGGTCACTGAGACAGCAAAGCGTGTGGAGATTCAGTTTATTTCATTCCTTAAAGAGTTCGTGGGCCAGATCTAAGATTCTGGTTCTGAGAATCGAAGAATTTTTTCAATTGTGTCAATATTCTCAATCTTCATGAGTTCTTTATTTTCTTTAGACATTGGAATCGTTGTCTCAAGAAAAAGAATCAAGTCGACGATAAACAGCGAATCGAATATTCTTGATTTAAAGAGTTCCGCATCTGGAGCAATCTCCGTTACGATATTTCGTCTTTCACATTCTCGTTTAATAAAATCTTGAACCTTCTGTTTCGCGCTCATATGTTTCTTTCCAAAACTGCGTTCGACCAGGCCATGCCACTGCCCGCGCTGCAAAGAAGAACTTTATTGTAGGCTTTTTCCCGCAGAAGTTCTTGCAACATGATGGGTATCGAACAGGCCCCAGTATTTCCATACTTCTGAGCCACAAATGGTGCCTGCTCGGGCTTTAAACCAAGCTGCTCTGCAATTCTTGAAACGATCCGCTTATTGGCTTGATGTATTAGAAAAATATCTATGTCCGCTTTATCTAAATTAGTTTTACTTAATAAAGTTTCAACAGAATGGGGAACATTTCGTAATAAAAAATCATAAATGTTTTTTCCATCCATGAAAAGCAGCCCACGGTTATCAATTTTCAGATAGTCTTTGTAAGCGCCCTTGGTTCCGTGCAGAAATCCAACGTTTTTAAAAACCGGATTTTCACCAATTAAAGTACAGGTCGCAGCATCACCAAAAACTAGAGACGTTGCATAATCTTCTTTGTCCAGAACTGACGACATGATCTCTAGGTTAAAAAGTAACGCATTCTTTAACCCGCTATCGCGCATGTAAGAAGATATCAGTCCAAGAGAGTGAACAAAGCCCGTGCATCCCAAGCCAAAATCCAAACATTGCACGTCCTCTTCCAGATTCAAGTACCCATGCAGTTGCGCAGATAACTGTGGGATCTCTTTGTAAATTTCCTGATGAGCCACAACAATTAAATCAATTTTAGGCACCGTTAGAATTTTCTTCTTCAGCTCTTCAAATGCTTTCACGCACATGATAAGCGGAGTTTCGTCTGGAGCAACCCTAGCCACCTGTTTAATTTCTAAAACTTCATTTACTAGTCTCGCGTCTACCCCGGGAAACTGGCTAAGGTTATCGACTCTTGTGGGTGGAACATAGGCTCCAATTTCTTTAATCCCGATCATGAATTTTTCCAAAGCGCACTTGTGCAATCAAAGGAGTCACGAATACTCTTGTGGACCGCCTCTGCAACCTTCCGGACTTCATCAACATTAATCAGGTGAGTATAGTCGGAAATAAAGTCCTGATTGATATCTAGAAAATATGGCTTCTTGATAATAAAGTCGTTCAAAACTTCCTCACCAAGATTGGGGAATTCTGAAAGAGCCGTATTTCTTAAAAAATGTACATAACCTTTTCGCTCTGGGTCCACCCACAGCTTACTCAGATCTACAAAAGGATTCATCGGTGATATGAACTTAAAGTTCATTCCTATTTGATGCAGCATTTTTCGAACTTCGTTAAATACAAACAAAAGATCTTCTGGCGACATTGAAAGAACATTTTTTTCAATCGATCCCGGAGGCATTAAAATAACATTTCTGGATCTATAGTCGTGCTCTTTGTCCGCCACGTGGTCCATTAAGCTGATGTCTATTATGTGCAAGGCATTTGGTTTTGAAGTGTAAGACTTTATCGCCCTGGTTACATTTGATAGGAATCCTGAACCTGGAATGGATATGTTAGAAGTTCTTAAGCCCATTGAATTAAGCTGGGAAGGCCATGATTGCGGATGGGGCTGGCTCATATTTCTAGCTTCTTCTATGCATTCCTGTAAGGACTCGAAGCGACCATTGAGCTCACTTCCATAAGCATTTGAATTGCCAAAAACAATCACTTCATCTATCGCTTTTTTCATTTCAAGCCTCTCCTTACGAGGGAAAGATACTATTTCAGCGCTTAAACTTCTAGAAATATCGATTATAATTCACTACAATTTAAAAATGATAAAACCTATGGCTTCAATTTTAGAAGGTCTGTCCTTTGACTCTAAGAGCTGGTTGGAACTTAGCCGCCAACTGATGAAGCCAATAGTCGTCTTATCGCCGAGTTCCTTAGGCAAAGAGGAAACACTAGAAATCCTTGCCAGGAATCACTATTCAGCGAATTACGATCTATTAAATTATACTGACCTTAGCGATGCTCACAGCCACACAATGGAAAGAATACGGTCGCATCTGGGCTCTGAAGAAATTCAAAAAGCGCTCACCGCGATTGATTATTTGCTGTCGATCTCCTCGAGTGATCTAGATCAACCTAACGGCGTGTTCATTCTGATTCGCGCCCCTGGGGTTGCGACAATGCTTCACAAGCATACGTTAGATGTGATTCAAAATGCAGGCCCTCAGCGTGTCTATTGGTGGAACGAATCCAAGGCGCTGCCAAATTTTTGGTTTGAGACTGATAACGAAAGAATTCCTTGGCCGACTTCTTTGAACGAAACCAACTGTTACGAACTTAACACCAAAATTGCACATGCCGGAGAAGCAACCTCTGATTTTACGATCTTCTTTATTACCTTTGGTCGAAAATTTAAGGACTAGATGATGCTCAATCAAATAAGACCCTTAAAATTGCAAAGTCACGAAGCCGCTATGCACGAAAATATACTTTTTGCTGACTTGGATTTGCCCGCATTCCCATCTCTGTCCGCATTGAGCTTTATTAAAAGCGCCTCACCTGAGCACTGGTTGCAAGACTCTTATAGAAACTCAAATGTTTTACCGATAATGACAAACTCGGGGTTGGCAACCTTATCGGCGATGCAGTCCCAAACGGATAATTCCGACGCGTATAAGTGGACTCAATGGGCACATCCCGAAATGATTGAATACTTCGAAGAATATTTTTGGCCCTGGTTAGGCAGACGCACCCGAGTCACAATTCTAAGAACCGCCCCTAACCAAAAAAATCACGAACACATAGACTGCAGTCCCACAGAAATAGGCACAATACAATTGAAGTTACGAATCGTCCTGCAAGGAAAGTCTGACAGCCTGTATTTTATCGATGACAGCGGAACCCATATTCCGGTCGCCC
>CAMLMF010000369.1 GCA_946480995.1 uncultured Bdellovibrio sp.
TCGCCTGGATCAAGCCACTTCGGGAGTTTTAGTCTTTGCGAAGTCTGAAGAAGTCATGGATTTCTTAAAAAATAACTGGAAGACTTTCACAAAAACTTACTATGCCATCGTACACGGCAAGATGGCCAAGAAGAGCGGCACGATTCAAAGTTTCCTGACCGAGGACGAAGATTACGTCGTTCATTCCAGTCAAAATTCAGAGCAAGGAAAACTTGCGATCACGGAATACACCGTCTTAAAAGAAACTGATAAATTCAGTCTTTTAAAAATCAATTTACTTACGGGTAAGAAAAATCAAATCCGCGTGCACTTAGCCGGCGAAGGCCATCCCATCGTGGGGGACACAAAGTACGGCAAGGGCCCTGCCCCTGGCAAAAAACCAGCGCCGATCAAAGAGCTGCGCCTGCATTCAGCGGAATTAGAAATCACCCATCCCCATTCTAAAAAACGCGTTAGTTTTAAAGCCCCAGTGCCTGCATACTTTCGTAGTTTGATTGAGTTTGAGTACTAATATTTTTTTAGAGTCGAAAAATTTAATAGCCGCCATGGCTAAGCCCTCCCTTCCCCCAAAAGTCTCAAAATGCGTCAGTGTCTAACTTTGAGACATCTCAGATCCAATTGAATTGAGACCCATGGAGCACGGAACTTGAAACAGAGGGAAAAGTCGAGAACAAGGAGTCCGTTAAATGGTACGTAATATCCTCTCTCCGGTCATGGCGACATGTCTTGGATTATCTATTTTTGCAGTGTCGTCGCAGGCTTTGGCGACCTATAACGGCTACTCTATGAATGCCATGTGCTATCTTATGGATAAGAAGGGTTCACAAACCCAGGCCTTTAATCCAACGGCAAAACAAATTAAAGAATCTGGCAGCCGAGAGGTCTTTAAAATCCCAACGGATGTTCAAGTCCAAGATCTTTATACAAAGTTTCGTATCGCTTCTTTATCTAAGATCCTCGTAAGTCACTGGGCAGTGGCCACGTTAACTCCAGAATATCGCTTTAAAACCAAAGTGCATGTCTTGCTTGATCAAACGGATGGCAAGGAATGCAGCCTTCATATGGAAGGTGACGGCGATATTTTCTTTGGTAAAGAAATGCTTTCAACAGCATTTAGCCAGTTGATCCCGATTCTAAAACAGAACAATTGCAAAAAGATTTCTGAAGTTACTTACGACGAAAATTTATTGATTCCACTAGGTCCTAATTCAGAATACATCGTCTCGCACAGAACCAGTTCTGGCTTCCGTGGGAACGACCCTACGGATTATTACGGCCCAAAAACGACTAAAAAAGCATTAGCCCTTTTCTTAAAGCCGACGATGAAGGCTGCGGGCATCCAACTTGGCGAAGTCCAAATCTTGGAAAAAAATGAGTTCAATGCTGTTCACAAAGACACTCCGAAAAAAACTTTCTCGTTCAAATCACGTCCTCTTTATATGATGATGCGTGAATTCAACGCCTATTCTTCAAACGTTCCTCCGAACATCCTTTTTGAAAGACTTGGTGGTCGTGACGAATATAATAAGTTTATCTATAAGCGCTTGCGCCTAGATACGAACTCTGTGGACGTGCATAACGGTTCTGGTTATCCTGTCTTTCTTCCAAGTGGTAAGACATATAACGAAGTGAACTGTGATTCGTTGGTTCGAATCTTTCAAGATCTGGATCATATGCTAAGAGCTTATAAAGGCAGCCGTCCATTTCAAATGGCCGATATCATGGGCATCGCGGGTGATTCAAAGTCCCTGGTAAAAGACAGCAATGGCCAACGAAAAATTATTCCAGAAGGTTATACAACTTTTAAAAGTTTGTACGGCAATGACCGCTATACAAATACTTTAGTGGGTAAAACCGGATCTGCAGAACAGGCGATCACCTTTGGTGGAATGCTTTCTACTTCTGAAGGCGCCCTGTATTTTGCTGCCCTGACGGCGCCCACGAAATACACCGCTAGCATCACGAACGCGGCGCGAGTCTATGTCCGTGATCTGGTAAATATCCTGGCGAAACAATACGAATTGGAACCTTTTGAGTTCACTCATTTAGGGCCTATGGCAGCAACTGACAAAGAAGCTGATTTAGTCGAAGAAATTCCAAATCTTGGAGCAGTTAATCTGTCTTTGAAGTAGGAGAACGCAATTGAAAAACATCACGCTGGTATTTTCCTTACTCTTGTTTTCAATTTTTCAGATAGCAAGCGCTTCGGCGTTTGCTAAAACTTCTGCGCCAGCAAACCTGCACACCCTAGCCGCTGAAGGCAAACTTAAAAGCCTTGAAAAGGCCTTGGCCAAAAATACGGATATCAATCAGAAAGACGAAAGTGGTGCCACCCTTGTCATGGCTGCGGCGAACAATGGCCACGTCGACGTACTTAAGTTCTTAATCAAAAAGAAAGCGGATCTGAATTTACGCAATTTAGAACAAGGCACTGCTTTGTATTACGCCATCATCAATGAACAATCCGCGGCGGCTAAGCTTTTGATCGACAACGGTGCTGACGTCGCGTCCGTCAACGAGGGCGATGACTCGGCTCTTATTGCTGCGGTCACGGTCAACAACACAAAATTGATCAAAGACCTTTTGCAAAAACACCCCGAGCTTTTAAACAAAGCCAACAAAGATAAAAACACTCCGCTTCACGAAGCGATTCGTAACGGCAGCAAAGAAACTTTCGAGATCATCTTAAAAGCAGGGGCCGACAAAACACTGAAAGATGATTTAGGCAGAAACGCCCTAGATCTTGCGAAGGCTGAAAAAAACAAATACGCAGAAAAGCTTCTTTCAAAATAAATGAGTCTGACCTGAAATAAAAAAACCACCGCACAAGGCGGTGGTTTTTTTGTTTAATGCATTCGAAAAAGGTACGCAGTACCTATGAGAACAATCTTTTAAAGAATCCGGTAATTTTAGATCCCAAAGACTTCGAAGCCACCACGTGGGATTGCTTCTTATTGCCCGCATGACGTGGGTGTTGAGGACCCTTGGCGCCAGGACCGCGGTTGTCGTGTTTTCTGTGCTCTGGGCGTTTGCCGTCGTGACGTCTTTGATCCGGACGTCTGTTGCTGTTGCCACCTTGGGCACTCGCTGCAGGTCCATTTTCATTGCGACGTGGTTGTTCACCTTCGCGACGTGGACCACGTGGTCCTTGGGCATTTCGTTGTTGATCACGATCGCCGTCTCTGCGTGGACCGCGATTGTCGTTGCGACGTGGGCCTCTGTCGCCGCCACCTGGACGACGTTCACGATCCCCACCACTGCGTTCGCGTGGAGCACGGGCACGATCCAATGATTTTGGATAGTGACCTTCGTCACGGTATGAAAGAGCTTTGAACTCTTTGATCAATTGATCATTTTCTAAATAACCAACTTCGATTTTGTGTTTTAAGTAATCTTCAATGCGCGCCAAAGATTCAATGTCTTTGTCACCCACCAATGAA
>CAMLMF010000370.1 GCA_946480995.1 uncultured Bdellovibrio sp.
GATTTCGATGGGTGTTAGTGAAGATGTTTCAGAGGCTGCGGGCCACTCGGTGCCACCTTTAAGAACATTATGAGATCCATCAAAAATCCTGACGATGGCGACATGGCCTTCGGCTTCAAAGGAAATATAAGTCGTGCGACGGGGATCCAACTGCTGATCGCGCTGCTGTAACATGGAGGCTTGTTCGGGAGTATAGTCACGATCCTGAGTCCAATCCTTAAGAACGCGATCTACAACGGGATCAATGTGCGCGGAGCGAGTGTCGCTTTCGGTGCGAACTTGCGTGGGTTCAGAGCCCTGAGGTCCTTGGCGCAAAGTCGTTTCGACAATTTGCATTTTTGGGTCTGTCGCGAAAACATCGCTACAGATTGGATTGCTGTTACCATGGGGAGCTCGTGATGGTGGGTGTGCTTCATAGATGCGAGTGATACTTTGCGCATAGGCGCTCTCGCTGGTCATGATGACCGCGGTGATGAGCATTAAAACGAATGCCATAAAATGTCTAAGGCCTGTCAAAAGCATTCTCATGAACTGCAATACCATCGCTATTAAAAGGTTTACGTATTTCACTTGAATTGAAATGCAGAAAGGATGCCGAGTCGAAATGGGGGAGCGTCTTAAAATGAGACAAACTTTCGGAGCCTTGCGCACAGGGGGCAAAGCTCCGCGAGGCTTTATAAGTTTCTTTTATATTCGATCACGGCTGCGCCCAGGGCGGCTTGTTCGTTTGTGCATTGAGGAGTGAACATATAGGATTTCTCTCCACCGCTGATGTCGACGACTTTTCCTGCGACCGTCGGATATTGCACTCGCAAATTTTTGCGATCAATGACGATAGGACCTTGTTCTTCAGCGATACTGCTTGCCAGCTTTGTCAGTACACCTTTCATTCCTGAGTCGAAAACATGCCGGACGATCTTGTCTCCTGTCACTGTGCCATAGGGCTGTTGGCTAGAGGAAAGAACGCGATCATAAGTCACGGTTATTTTGTTTTCGGAATCAATAGAGGCCTCCATCGCCCGACAGAGCCAAAAACCTAGCAGACAATTCTTGGATTCAAGGCGCGCTTGCTTTAAGCCAGGAGAAACTGTGTCATTGAAGATTCCATCTCCGGTTTTGACGACGCAGCCGTTTGAGGGCTCGACAGGGCCCGTTGAGGCGCAGGCTGAAAGTAAAAGGGCTAAGATCGATACTTTAAATAAGTTCTTCATTGGGACCTCTATTGTGCTTTGAAAGTTGCGCTGATGGAATAGTTTGCACCTATGCAGTCGTTTGCGTAGATTTTTGTCGTCACTTTATAGGTCACATCTTTTTCAACATTGAAATTTGCCGGCAAAGCTTGCTCGAATTCCGGGGATACAGACGAAGCAAAAAACACTTTCGTTGAGAAGGGCGTTGTTGAACAACCGATCGTCACATAAGTGGGCGAGTTGATCTTAAGAACGCCATTACTTGGCGCAACCCATGTCCAAGTGTGCTCGGCGCCGTTGGGTAATGCTTTAGAAAACTCTAAAATGTTTTCAACATACTGATCGTTTGTGCCGACGCTAAGGTCTTTTTTAGCAGCGATCACCTCTTGGGCTTGAGGGGTGTTGACGGTTTCTCCCTTTACGTCGACTTGGCAGGCTGTTAGCTGTGTAAGACCAATTAAAAGAACGGCAATATTCATTTTCATAAAGAACTCCTTTGTTTTGTGGATGGAGTTCTAATTTATATTTAAGATTTATTACATCTAAAAAAAGATGTAATACATTTTTTACAGAGGTGTCTATTTCTTGGCTTTGCCGGGACGAATTTCTAAGAGATTCTCGATCATTAGATCCAGTTTGGTCGCCGCGGAGGACGGTAATTTGTTGCTGGTGACTTCGTTAAGTCCGCGCAGAACCATGCCCAGCAGGTATTCTTGCAGCATGACGGAGCGTTCTTCAAGATTCGCCAGAGCAGGAATCAGTTGTTCGCGTTGAGCTGAATAGAGATAGCGTAAAATGCGTTCTCCGCCTAAGCGCGCGGCGGACTGGGCAGCAGAACGTTGGTTTTCGTCATAGATTCCGCCTTCGTAAGTCAGGTAAATGATATTCGCGTGAGGGCGGTTTTTCAGAGCCCATTCGAAGTTCCCTAACATGTGTTTTTTTAAGGCCACCAGGGCGTCGTCGGTGGGCAGAATTTTCTTGTCGATAAATTGATGATTGGAAGCACTGACGTGACTGCGCACGGCTTCAAAGAGGCGTGCTTTGGACTTAAAGTGCTGCATCACCGCACCTTGTGAGAGATCGCAGGCATCGGCAATCATTTGCATGCTGGTTTGATTTACACCGTGTTCACCGTACAGAAGTAACGCAGCTTCAATAATTTTGAGCTGCGTTTTCTGACCCTTGGTAAGCGAGTTGTCATCTGCTGAAGCCATGCTTTCTTATCGGCACTTTTAAAAATAAATGCAGTCCACTTATTCTTAAATTGAGACAACGAATGCAAACTTACTTACAACTGCCGTCATTTTTCATCGCCGTCGGAAGTGCTGAATACTGGCGAACGCCTACGACGTCAGTTCGTCCGGTTCTTCGCGTGTAAAGCTCCATCGATGGGAAATAACAAAAGGCCGAGCCATTGCTATAATAGATACCAACACCAACCACAAAGAGCCCTTCAGAGATTATGGCAGGCGGTGCAGGAGTTGGGTCTGGTCTTGGCGCCGTTGGCGGAGCCGGAGTCGGCGTGTTCGGCGCTTTACAAGCGCCATCATTTTTTAAGCCCGAAGGGATGGAAGAAAAGTTTGGCAGTCCATTGGCATCTGTGCGCCCGGTCAGTTGGGTATAGACCTCCATGGAAGGGAACCAGCAATAGGAAACTCCATTAGAGTAATACAGGGCATTGCCGATGCGAAACAATCCCGCAAACGAGTTGCTAGGTGGTTGCGGCGCAGGTGTTGTTGGAGGCGGCGGGTTTCCTGGCAAGATGTATGGATTCAGTGAACCCGATGGCAGCATGATAACTGGTTTTCTGTGCGGTAAAGAAAATTGTTTTACTAGTTTCCCGCCTTCCACTTTATAAACCGTGGGGTCGTCTTCTGTACGATAGTAAGTGTCGGGCATTAAACCCTTGCGCAGATTTGAATAGGCAATCGTCATTTGCAAAAGCCAATCTTCAGTTTCTTCACCATAGTAGTCAGTAATTAGTTCGGCACTGGCGATGCGACGCTTGCCAGGTTCAATAGCCGTTTCTTCGGCCCAGTCATTCCACGAAGGCAGGATAATATTTTTTGGTTTGTTCTTGATCGCGTGCAACCATTGTTGTGCATAGTTTTCTCCGCGCTCTTTAAATACTGGAGGTGCTACGCGATTTAAGTGCGTCGTATTGTGCCCTGCTTGCACGGGCATCGTTTCGCGACTGACAATTTGGGGGTAGTGAACAGCCCAACCCCAAAGCCCTTCGTTCGCGT
>CAMLMF010000371.1 GCA_946480995.1 uncultured Bdellovibrio sp.
TTCCGCGATCACGACTTGGGCACGGTCATCCGCACGCAAGTAATCAACCAACGGTTTTTCATTGGCGCCACCAACCCAAGTTTTGATCCCTGAAGCGGTTAACATCGCCTCCGTGATTTTTGCTACGGTTGTTTTACCGTTTGTACCAGTGATACCGATGATCGGTTCTTTGATGAAACCGGCAGAGAATTCAAACTCGCCCGTGATACGAATGCCTTGTGAGCGCGCGTAATCAAAGATCTTCAAATTACTCGGAACACCTGGAGATAAAACTACCAAGTCCTGAGCAATAAAAGTTTTTGGACTGTGTCCGCCCAATTCAAACTTGATTGGCAAATCGCCCAACTGTTCAAGCTGTGTCGACAATTCCGGTTTTGACTTATGGTCTGTCACCGTTACTTGAGCACCATGCTTTGTTAGGAAATGGGCCAATGAAGCCCCTGTCTTACCAAGACCGACAACTAAAATTCTTTTGTCTTTTAGGTCACTAAATTCTTTATACATCTTCTTACCTCAATTTCAGCGTCGCAAGACTCAGCACTGCTAACAATATAGAAATAATCCAAAAACGAACGATGATTTTCGTCTCTGTTAAACCACCTAATTCAAAATGGTGATGGATCGGGGCCATCTTAAAGACCCTTTTGCCTGTCATCTTAAATGAAATCACTTGCGTGATTACTGACAAAGCCTCCACCACGAAAACGCCGCCCAGCAAGACCATCAAAAGCTCGTTCTGTGTGATCACAGCCATCGAACCTAAGAAGCCACCTAACGACAACGAACCGACGTCGCCCATGAAAACTTGAGCGGGGTACGCGTTAAACCATAAAAAGCCCATACCTGCAGCAACAATCGTCGCTGCCACCGGAGTTAATTCACCAGCGCCCACGACATGCGGGATCTGCAAGTAAGCCGCAATCGAAAAGTGACCTGTGACATAAGCAAACAAACCTAAAGTCGCTGCCGAGATCATCACTGGCACAATCGCCAAACCATCAAGGCCATCCGTCAAATTCACTGCGTTCGCCGTACCGACGATAACCAAGGAAGCAAAGACGATGTACAGATTGCCTAAATCAAAAGACACTGATTTCATAAAGGGAATTGTCACCGCAGTGCTAAGACCGTGTGCATGAACCAAGTAAGCAACCACACCACCGCTGATTAAGAACTCTCCGGCTAAACGGATTTTTCCTGACAAGCCTTTCGTGTTCTTCTTGCTGACTTTCATCCAATCATCCATGTATCCGATAAAGCCAAAGCCCCATGTAACGATCAAAACTCCCCACACCAGAGGATTGGTCATATCGACCCACAACAAACATGGGATCAACGTCGAAAGTAAAATTAATCCGCCACCCATCGTCGGCGTGCCGGCTTTTTTCTTATGCGTTTGTGGACCATCATCACGAATGCTTTGCCCGAAATGTTTCATCTGCAGGCGTTTGATGAAGTACGGCCCCCAGATCCAGCACAGCAAAAATGCTGTGAAAAAAGAAATAAATGTACGGACGGTAAGATAGCGAAAAACATTGAGCGGAGAAAATTGATCCGCCATTGAATAAAGCCATTGATAAAGCATGTTGCGACGATCCCCTGTTGCGACTTTGAATTTTAATTTTAACCAAGAACTTCCAGTGTTTAGCACAAATCCATCCCTTAAATCAAGAGAAACTTATTAAGTATATGTAATCACTTGGTTTTATTTAATCTTATGAGTTATGACAGGGCTCATGTTCCGCCCTCTGAAAGATGTTAAAATAAACACATAAAGGAGGTCTTTATGAAATTGGCGCTCAAGGATCACATGTCGCGAAGATTAATCACTATCAGTCACTCGGCTTCTGTTGCGGAAGCTTCTCGTCTGATGCGAAATTATTGGATTCGTCATTTACCTGTCTTAGATGAAAATGAAGAGTTCATCATTGGCATACTCTCAGAAAGAGAAGTCATGGCGGCCCCAAGTCTGGAAATCTCAGTCGACAAAGTCATGAGCACACCGATTAAGACATTCCCAGTGGATACACCGATTCGCAATGTCGTCGAAGCCATGGTTGAAGAAAAGCTCTCTGCTTTCTTGATCACCAAAGCGGATGAGATTGTCGGCATCGTGACTTCCGAAGATATGATGGTCTTGCTCTTAGATATTCTGAATGAAGATGATACGACAGAGTGGAGCTTAAGCAAAATCTTCTCAAGCCCCAATCTGCAGCGCACAGCTTATCTGGTTGGACAAACCGGCATTTAGATTTTTAGCAAGGCAGAACACATAAGAATTCACAACCTCGTCCATGGCGGCTGACAGTCAGCTGTCCGCTGTGGGCTAGGACGATGTTCCTTGCAATCGCTAAGCCCAAACCAAAGCCCGCCTTGCCCGGAGTCCGCGCAGAATCCGCACGATAAAACGGTTCAAAAATTTGCGTGATATCTTTCTGTTCAATACCCACGCCATCATCGGTGACTTTAATTTGCCAATCACAGAAGCCTTTGCGTAAAGAAACCTGTATAGGGGCCGAATCCGGCAAAGAATACTTCACCGCATTTTCAATCAAATTCCTTAGTACACGTTCAATTTGCATGGGGTCCACGTTGGCCTCTGCCACACTGCCTGGCAAGCTCACTTTGATTGCCGGCACACTGCCCTCGTAATCTTCGACCACGTGCTGAATCAATTCGACCAAATTTACTGGTGACTTCTTTAAGGCGACGGCCCCTTCGCGCATGCGATAAGACTCTAGTATTTCTGCAACTAAAACTTCCATCTTCTTAAGATCTTCTTGAATCGAAGCCTTTAACTTTTCATCGGGCAATAAATCCACGGCCACCCCAACACGAGTCAGTGGACTGCGCAGTTCGTGACTGACATCGCGTAACAGGCGCTCTTTGGCCGTGATCATTTTTTCTAAGTTGTCGGCCATCTTATTAAAGGCCTCGCCGATCATTTGAAATTCCCGCGTATGCCTTGCTCGCACTCGGTATTTCAAGTCCCCCGAAGAAATTTTATGCACACCTTGCAACAGCACCTTTAACGGCGACATCATCCAACGAATCGTTAAAAAACTGAGCGCCAGAATTAACAAGACAAATGCAGCAATCGCCACGAAGGGAAACAACAAACCCCGCGGAAAGTCGTTTGCCGAAATAAACCACACCGCCCGCGGCGAAGAATTCTTAATGCCCGCATAGAAGTACGACCGATATTTACCCACGACCAATAGGTCCGACTTGTGCTCGCTCTGTTCATCGACCTCTTGAAAGGTCGGCAGATCTTTTTTATTGGCCCAGGCTTCGTGTCCTTCGATGCGCACTGAAACATTCAAGTCATTATAAAGCTCATTCATTTTTGCATCATCGGGGTTTACGCCTAACTTCGTGTGCAAAGCTTCGATATAAAGCAGAGCGTTCTTTTCAACAATGCGTGATAATTG
>CAMLMF010000372.1 GCA_946480995.1 uncultured Bdellovibrio sp.
GCGGGCCTTGAAGTGAATGGGACTTTCTTTTCTAAACTAGGTAAGGCGCGGAACTAGTGACGAACTAGTTCCGGTGCGCTTTCACTGGCCATTTCATGCAGGCAATCGACAAAGAATTTGCAGATAATGAACAAATGGATTTGCTCATTGGCTTCTAATTCTGGTTCCAAATCTGGCGACATGAAAAGTTCTTCGATGATGTAGTTCAAAACTTCAGGCTGGCCGTCTTTGGCAGCTTTGTCTTGAAGATCTGCGATCATATCGTCGTTGATTTTTAGGAAGCTTTCGAATTCGGCTTCATGCTTTTCAAAACGGCTGACGACTTCTTCTTCGGTCATCGCGCGAAGTTTTGGGAACTGCACCTCAAAAGAGTTATTCAAGATTAGCGCCATCATAAAGCCTAAATCTTGTGCTCCTTCACTCATGTCCTCGATGAATTCCATCAAGAAGCCGGCAAGGTCCGGCTGCACTTCAAACAAATGTTCTGAGGCTTTTTCCAAGTCACTTTCTTCCGTAATGCCACAAATTTGATCAATGGAATTTTGTACGGTTTCAAAAGGAATCTTTTGCATTGCGGGCCTCGTCTTAACAGTTTTTAGCGTTGAATTATTTTTTACTTTATCTTTCCAAGATGCCAGAAAGAGTCTTATATTTGCACCATACACGCGGAGTCTGTAATTATGCAATTTATTAAGGTTGTGGCACTTTGTTTTATTTCAGTTGTGATGATGAGCGTCTCAAAAGCCGATGACTTGGGGCCTGAGTTCTATACTCGCAAAATCCAACCCATTTTTGACAATCGCTGTCTGTCTTGCCATAGCTGCTTTAATGCTCCCTGCCAGTTGAATCTGCAAAATTTTGAAGGTTTTCAAAGAGGCGCAGCAAAAACCAATGTCTATGATGGCACCCGCGTAAAGAGCGTTCTGCCGTCGCGCCTATGGGTTGATGCCCACGGTGAATCGGCGTGGCGCAAAAAAGGTTTTTTCAAAGTAAATAACTCAAAAAAGCCGGAAGAAAATATCTTCTGGAATTATATTAAACTGCGCGCCGACCAGCCGCAAAAAGAGGTGGCAAAGGTCGTTGCCGATGCGCAAATGTGTTCAGCCTCGGTCGCCGACATGCCGATGATCACCAAGGAAACCCCAGAACTGGGTATGCCCTATGGTTTACCGCCATTAAATGAATCCGAATTGGCTACGTTAGAATCCTGGATCAAGCAAGGGGCTCCGGGCCCAAGTGCTGCGGAAGTTAAAGCATTCGCGAAAAACTCTGTCGAAATACAAAATCAGATCGAGCAGTGGCAGGCCTATTTGAACGCTGGGGATCTAAAACAGAAATTGATCAGTCGTTATTTGTACGAACATCTTTTTTTGGCCCACATCTATTTTCCAGAACAAAAAGACACTTTCTTCCGCTTGGTGCGCTCGAAGACAGCCTGTAAAAAAGGCATCCAGGAAATTGCCACCCGTCGTCCGAATGATGACCCCGGTGTTGAAAACTTCTTTTACTGTCTTAATAAGTTTCCGGGCACGATAGTTAATAAGACTCACATTCCTTATGAGTGGAGTCCGCAAAAGCTTTCCACCTACAAAAAAATCTTTGCCGAAGGCGACTGGAAGGTTGTCACCTTGCCGACTTATCAGGCCGGGGTTGCTGAAAATCCGTTTATCGCTTTCAAAGATATTCCAGTAAAGGCCCGCTATCAGTTTTTGCTCGAGGATAGTCAGTATCACGTAAATACCTTTATCAAAGGCCCTGTTTGTAACGGCAGTATGGCGGTGAACTCCATCCAAGAGCAGTTCTATGTGTTCTTCCTGCAGCCCGAAGCGGACAACATGGTTCTGTCTAACGAATACGAAGTGCAGGCACAAAGCTTGTTGATGATGCCCGGGGTGTGGGGAAGTGATATTGAAATTATCGAAACGCCAATATTTTATAAAAAATTGGTCAGCCATCGTGAAGCATATCGTAAGTTGCGCACGCAGTGGCTGGGTAAAAACAGGCCCGATGGATATTCTTTAAAAGATATTTGGGATGGTGATGGTTCTAATCCCAATGCCGTTCTGACAGTGCTTCGCCATGATGACAATGCAGTGGTTTTAAATGGGGCCGTGGGGGATTTGTCTAAGACTGTCTTCGTTTTGGATTACCCTTTGCTAGAACGCTTGGTTTATAACTTGGTTGTCAATTTTGACGTCTTCGGCAATGTCAGTCATCAACTGCTGACGCGTATTTATATGGATATGATTCGCATGGAGGCTGAAGAACTTTTCTTAATGTTCTTGCCCCCTGAGCAGCGCCTGGCTTATCGCCGTTCGTGGTATCAAGGCTTCCTGGCGCAAGCGAAGATGACCTACGTTTACCCAACTGTGGGCTCGGCAGAGCCTACGAGTGTGCGCTTTAATAAAGATGATGCTCACACAAAAAAACAGATGATCGAAAAGATTTTGTTTTATCGTTTAAATGAAAAAACGCGCGGGTCCTTAGACGCCATGAACTGGCGTAATATCGATGTTCCAGAAAGTGTGCAAAAACCTTTCAAGCCGCAAGGTTATGAGAAAATCTTGCGCAAAATTGCCGGCATCAAAGGAGAAGAAAAGCCTTTTGCAGAATACTTCCCGGAGTTTTCTTACCTAAAAATCACAGCCGCCAATGGCGAACAAAAGGTCTATTCGATCATGCACAATCGCGAGCATGAAAACATCTCGTGGATTTTGGCGGAATCGCTGCGTTTGGCTCCGCAAGAAGATTCTTTAACTTTGCGTGAAGGGTATTGGGGATCTTATCCGAACATGATTTTTTCAATCGCGGAAAAAGATTTGCAGCGTTTTGTTGATATGACAGTGAAGATAAAGAATGAAAAAGGCTATCAAGAATTAGTCTCAGCCTTTGGTGTGCGCCGCACTCAAAAAAACTTTTGGCAAGAGTATGATTCTTTAAATCAACACTTTAAAGCGACAGATCCTGTACACTTCGGCTTCTTGGATCTAACCCGTTACGAACTAAAATAAGAATGAAAATTCCTTGTTCTGCGCATCCCAAGTCACTGTGTAAACAACACAGTTAGGAGTGGGCAGAACCTCCTTCAGATCCGGGCGCAGTGAATGTAAAAAGCGACGCAGGATAAACCCATGGGTGCTGATCGCAGCGTGGCTAAAGCTTTCGTGATGGCAAATGTTCCTTAAAGCTTCAGCAAAGCGGGTGATGGCTTCCCGGGGACTTTCAGCTTCGGGAAAGCGAAAGTCCAAGTGGTCAGGATCAATAGAGGACCATTGCTCCCACGCAGGCATACCAAATGTGTCATGCGCTTCTTGCAGCGTCATTCCTTCTAAAACACCGAGGGACACTTCGCGCAAGGCGGGATTCAAAACCAGGGGGCGCTGCAAGTGTTCATTCGCAATTTGTGCTGTTTCGCGGGCGCGACTGAGGTC
>CAMLMF010000373.1 GCA_946480995.1 uncultured Bdellovibrio sp.
AACGTTCTAAAGGCATGGCCCTTATCGGAGCTGCGTTCGGTCTAGGTTTCGTTGTCGGTCCTGCGTTAGGCGGAGGCTTGGCTTTATGGGGATATCACATCAATCCGGCTCCGCACTTTGATACATCTTTTTCAGCGTACTGGGTTGCGGCCTTGTGTTTCGCCAACTTCTTGTTCGGTCTTAAATTTCTGACGGAATCACTGAATGAAAAAAGTGAATCGGCGGCGAAAAAGAAACGCTTCTCTTTAATCTGGCATTATTTAAATATCAAAACAGTGGGGCCACTCATTTTAGTTTTCTTGCTTTCGTCGCTTGCGATGTCATCAATGGAAGCAACGTTGATTCTATTTATGGGTGAAAAGTTTCAATGGACAATCAAACAAGTCAGTTTTGGTTTTGCTTACATCGGCGTGATCATTGTTTTCACACAAGGATTTTTAGTGCGTCGACTTTTGCCAAAGTGGGGCGAAAGAAAAGTACTTAGATTAGGACTAACTCTTTTTGCACTAGGCCTGACCACTATCGCCGTTTCGGAAAACCTCACATTTATGGCGATTGCCATGACCTTACTTTCTTTAGGAAACGGACTGTCCAATCCCTCCATCCTAGGTAGTATTAGTCTGTTAACTGAACCCACGGAGCAAGGGGCCACGATGGGAGTCACACAAAGTATGGCTTCGTTAGGACGAATCATTGGACCCGCACTGGGCGGATTTTTGTATGGCGCTGTTGCGATCACTGCACCTTTTTGGGCTTCTGGTTTGTTAGCATTCCTCGGATTAGCGGTGGCATTAGTTATTTATAAATTCATTCCAGAACACGGACGAGTAGGTTAATCATGGACTTTAACAGCATTGGTTACTTTCAATTCAACAATCTTTTGCAAAGCCGAATCCCGCTCCTACTCATCGTTTTAGACGACATTGACTTAAAACCATGGTTCAACAGTATGGTAAAAATGCACCTAGAAAACATCACTGTTTTTTGTGATCAAGATCGTGTTGTGGAAATCGTCAAAGAAAAAAAAGTCCCTACAAATTTTGGAATTGTGGTCATCGATCAAGATGGAAAAAAGACTCCACCATTGATTCAACAACTTGAAACAATGGGCTTCACAAATGCTTATTATGTTAAAGATGGCTTTTCTGGAATTTCAATCGAACGCCAAAGCTAAGTTGCGACATCCTTAAAAAAAGCTAAGGTGACTTACGACATATTCTAAAAAAGAAACCGTTGGAGTTTGTAAAAAAATTCTGTAGCATTTCAGTACATTCAAAAAACATAAAACTGAAAACTTTAAACAAGGATGTACTAATGAAAAGGTTTTTGACTACAGCTGTGGCAATGGTTGCCATGACTTCAGCAGCACACGCAGGTTCATTGAACTTGGACATGCGTCTTGACTATAACTCTGCAACTTACAAAGATGCAGGCGTTCCGGACACTTCAAAGTTCTATTTCAAGACTGGTCGCTTAGACTATTCTGGAAAAGCAACTGACGACATTTCTTTCCGCGCACGTCTAGCGTTCAACAAATCTGCGACTACAAACATAGATGCAGCACAAACTGCAGTTGAGCTTGCTTACTTGACGCATAAAATGTCTGACAACTTCTCTTTGACTGCCGGTAAATTTGCAACTGACATCGGCGGCTTCGAAGGAACTACAAGCGGTGCAGATCTTTATGCAACGTCAACGTTCTATACTCCGTCAGGAAATGCGACAACTGTGTGGGGCACAAAAGACTTGCTATATATGACTGGTGCTAAACTTTCAGGAACATTTGAAGGCAATGCGATTCACTTGATGGTACTGAATGAAACAGACACTAAAGCAGGTCCAACGGCTACACAAAACTCGAACATGTTCGGTGTTGTTTATAAAGGCTCTTTCATGGAAAAAGCTCTTAACTTCATCGCGAGTCATCACATGATGGCGGGTAATACGAAAGACGACAAACATGCTTACTCTGCAGTAGGTGTTATGTGGAATTCAAGCCCAGTGATGGTTTCAGTTGATTACTTGATGGGCGAATACAAAACAGATTCAACAGGTTTCAAAGACTCTGTAAACTCTGTTGTTGTTAAAGCTGCTTACACTGGCATGGAAGGCATCACTCCACGCCTTGAGTTCATGTCTTCTGAAGAAAAAATCGGTGGCGCTACTGATAAAACAAACAAATACGTTACTATCGGCGCAGTGGTTGAATACAAACCATACACTGACACAAACTTCCGTTACCACGTTGCTTACAACAACACAAAAGCAACTTTGGATGGCGTAACTAAAGA
This sequence comes from uncultured Bdellovibrio sp., assembly GCA_946480995.1. Next base: position 2,292 of record CAMLMF010000373.1, read on the forward strand.
CGCAATCAAAGACGAAGTTGTCGTTGGCGCGCGTTTAATGGCTGATTTCTTGAAATAATCCAGAAATAGCTCTGAAATAAAAATTAAAAATTTTAAAGGAGGCCACAAGCCTCCTTTTTTTATTCATAAATTAAGTAATTTAATAAAAATCGAAATTAGAATACGAAAGCAAACGCAAAGATTTGGGGCTTGGTTATGGCGAAGTCCTGGCCGAAGCGTCGGCCTTTGCGGGCGCATGGATGCGCGAACCGACGGCAAAGCCGGCGGCCGCAACTGAGCCACGATGGCGTGCCGACCGAAGCGCCAGGAATTCGCCATAACCAAGCCCCAAATCCCCCGCGCTGGCCGAGCACTCTAATGTCGCGGCGCCTTATTGAACCGAGAGCAAGGGCCAAAGCCAAGGATTATGGCTACCGGAAAAGCTGCAAATTTGTTAGGCTCAGGGGGTTAAAACCTCTTAGGAGTCTCTGCAAATGTCACAACAATTATCTGATCGCTATAATCCCGCTGACGTTGAAAATCGCACCTATCAGTGGTGGGAAAATTCTGGCTATTTTAAAGCTCAGGATCAATCGACTAAACCGCCATTTTCTATTATTTTACCTCCACCGAATGTCACTGGCTTTTTACACATGGGCCACGCCTTGGATCATACGATTCAAGATATCTTGATCCGTTGGAAGCGCATGAATGGTTACAATGCCATGTGGTTGCCAGGGACAGATCACGCCGGCATCGCGACTCAATCCGTGGTGGAACGCGAACTTAAAAAAGACGGCGTGACTCGCCACGATTTGGGCCGTGAAAAATTCGTCGAAAAAGTGTGGGACTGGAAACACCAATACGGGGATCGTATTTATTCGCAAATGCGCCGTTTGGGTGATTCGTGTGACTGGGATCGCGCGGTTTTCACTTTGGACGAGGGCGTTTCAAAAGCCGTTAAAAAAGTTTTCGTAAGCTTACACAAAAAAGGCATGATCTATCGCGGAAAGCGTTTGGTAAATTGGTCAGGTCCTTTGGAAACAGCCATTTCTGACCTTGAAGTCGAACACAAACAAATCAAAGGTTCGATGTTTCATATCAAGTACCCACTAGAAGATGGTTCGGGCTTCTTGATTGTAGCCACGAC
>CAMLMF010000374.1 GCA_946480995.1 uncultured Bdellovibrio sp.
GGTTCCTGACCAAGCTTGCAAACCAAACAATAGAGTCGCTACGATGACGGCAAAAATCGAGTTTTTCATATATGGATATCTATACAGAATCCGCGCCATCTTATAAGCAATAGGCCCCATATAAGCTGTGAGAAAGACTCAAGCAATCAGCGTAGTAACTCAAAAAATGTCATCTGTCTTAAACACTTACAGGATACACAGGACTGTCTCAAAAAGAGAAAGGCCCCGGACAAGGGCCTTTCTTAGTATTTTACGTACGAAAAAAGTACGGCGTAATGATTATTTACAGCTGTACACGTAACCTTGAAGAGACATTCTTAAGCCTGATTTAGTCTGAACCAAAGAACCCGCCTGGAATTGTGTGCCGCCACGAACCATAATGTCCATATTGATAAGAGACCCATCTTCAGTAAGAGACAAAAGCCAGCCAATCATATCGCTAGAAGTGTCGCCACTTACCGCAATGTACGGCTTTCCATGTTCAGTGTTTCCCGCGATAAATTCTACGGTGGATTTCGTGGAGAGGTTTTCACAAATATATACTTTAGGATAATCACCTAGCTTAAGGTGAGAAATTTCCCGTGCGGAAGCTGAGGTGCCTGCGATCATAAGAGCCAAAGCCAAAATACTGCGTTTCATGGAATCTCCTTTTGTTTTTTTATAGTCCCGGTTGGGTATTTACAAGCTCAGCGCCTCGCTCATTTAATAAAATGAGCCAGATTATCTTACTAACGAGCTCAAAGACTTAGAGCACTGCGATTGTGAAATTGTCACATTGACGCCACAACCGATTCTGATTCCGCCATGAATGTATTGTGCGCAGCTAAGATCGGCACGTTTACCATTAATTTCAAATTCAGAAATACGATAATGAACCCATGCTTGGTTGGTTTCCACCACAGTATAAGTCACAGTGTCTGATCCCACCTGGCAAGTAAAAGTGCCTGGACCGCCACTATCGTAAATAGCTGTGTGGCCAACCGCTGAGCTCAGCAAAATCGTTAAAGAAAGTAACAGTTTTTTCATGTAGGTATCCTCCGTTTTGGATAGTTCTTAAAAAAGATCAAAAAAAATACTGATTTAACCAACACAAACAAAGACTCCCCTTGGGAGCTTCTGTTTGCGCTTTGCATTCAAAAAAGGTACGGCGCACCTCTCTAATTACGAACGCACTTGAATCTGATTTCACTGTCTACTTTTGCCTTAGAAGGACTGCACGTATTGTACTTAATCACATCGTGGTCAACTTCAATTCCATAGCTATAAGCACGATGGCCTGAATCGATAGATAGATCCTCATAAACTACCAAACCATGTTGGTTGCAATAAGCCTCTGCTAGCACCAAAAGCTTTTCCGTTGCGTTATGCTGTGCCCGGATACACGCATTAGGTTCTGTCGATGAAACAGTGATTTTTATTGATTCTGTAAGTCTGTAGTTTTTGCCGTTTTTTGCAAAAGAGCTCATGCTTACGAACATTGATAAGATCAAAAGAGATACTTTCATAAAACCTCCGGGGCACTTCTTAAGTGCGACTGAATTACTTTTAAATCTGCACAGGCCACCATGAAGCAGGATTCATTCCAACACGAGATCCTATTTAATTTGAACTAAGGAAACATTGCTGTCTAAGTCATCTAGATATAAGACCGTGAAGGGCACTGGCAAAAAGTTCGACACCGGTGGTGGGTGTGAATCAATTCTGGGGCTAAATTTTATATAAAATTTTAAAAGTTGTTTGCATCAAAGAGGGCTTTAAATATATTAAAGCTCTCGAGGAAAAATATGAAAAAACAAATCCTGGCCGCCATTATTACTCTGACTTCTTACAACACTTTTGCCAGCACCACTTGCAATATCAAAATGGTTTTAAACGAGTCTCAATTTTTTTTAAAAGATTTTGAAAATGTGCAAGACGGTTTCGTTTTCTCGCTAAAAGAGTATTTGTTTTCTTTTAAAAAAGACGTTTCAAAAAATACTCAAAGCGTGCAAATTTTGAATCAACGGACATCTAAAACTCACGCTTCAAACGCAGCTTTAGACTCAGCCATCCCACTCAATGTGTATGTCCAAGAAAACGGAAGAGTCATGGCCGAAATGACTTGCAGAACCAAATCAAATAACACAGATCCAGTGACCCCGATCGATCCGCCTGATGATGGTGGACCGCTATTCTAAAAATAGCGGCACCAAGAGGCTTCTAGTACTGCCAAGGGAATTTGCTGAAGTCTTTAGGGCGTTTTTCAACAAACGAGTTACGGCCTTCAGCAGCTTCTTCGGTTCCATAGGCTAAGCGAGTCGCTTCACCGGCGAAGAGTTGTTGGCCGACTAAGCCATCGTCACACAAATTAAATCCGTACTTCAACATGCGCATGGCTGTTGGTGATTTCGAATTCATTTCGTAGGCCCATTCCAACGCCACTTTTTCTAAGTCTTTGTGTGGAATAACGGCGTTGACCATGCCCATGTCCATAGCTTCTTGCGCATTGTAATTACGACCCAAGAAGAAAATTTCACGAGCTCGCTTTTGCCCCACCATACGCGCCAAGTAAGCGGAACCATAACCGCTGTCAAAACTTGCAACGTCAGGATCTGTTTGTTTAAAGATCGCATGTTCTTGGCTAGCTAAAGTTAAATCACACACGACATGCAATGAGTGTCCACCACCCACGGCCCAACCAGGAACGACCGCCACAACAATCTTAGGCATAAAGCGAATCAAGCGTTGCACCTCAAGAATGTGCAAACGCCCCATACGCGCTAAATCCATTTTGCCGGCAGCTTCTTTATCTTCGTACTTATAACCGTCCTTGCCACGAATGCGCTGATCACCGCCGGAACAAAAAGCCCATCCACCATCTTTCGGCGAAGGCCCATTACCAGTAATCAAAACCACACCCACATCCGCAGAAACACGCGCATGCTCTAAAGCCGTAAAAAGCTCATCCACAGTTTGCGGACGAAAAGCATTACGAACTTCAGGACGATTAAAAGCAATACGAACAGTGCCTTGGTCTTTAGCCCGATGATAAGTAATATCTTCGAACTTAAAACCAGGAACTTCAGTCCACCACTCAGGATTAAAAATATCAGAAACCATAAAAACCTCTTTTAAATTTATTAAACGCGATCTGTTTTAGACCATAAGTAGTGATCTGCCAACACGAGCCATGTCATGGCTTCTAGTACCGGGATCGCTCTGGTTACAATACATGGGTCGTGACGGCCCTTTTTTGCGACGTCCATGATGGAACTTGTCGGTTTGAAGGACACTCTTAGCAAAATGGATTCGCCTGTGGACATGCCGCCGCGAATGCCGCCATAGACGTCTTGTGAGCCTTGGTGGAACTTTGTACCCTGCACGTCACTGGAATCAAAGCCCAAGCCTAATTCAAAGCCATTGGTGGCGCCCACGCTT
>CAMLMF010000375.1 GCA_946480995.1 uncultured Bdellovibrio sp.
TTCTTCGCGGTAACGAGAAAGATCGGCAATGTCTTCACTGATAATTTCGTATTCAGCCAAGCGTGCCTCAAGATCGCGGATCTTACCCATAAGATCGTCTTTTTCTTTCGCGCTGATTCCGCCCGCAGGTGCTTCACCACCGGCTGGTGCCGAAGCTGCCGCCGCCGCACTAGCTTCTGCTGCAGCGAGGGCTTCTTTAACTTGCTTCTGCAATTCTTGAATTTTTTGTTGGCCTTCGTTCAAAGACGCTTTTAGTTTTGCCACTTCCGCAGCATCCGCAGCACTAGCACCAGCGGCTGGTTTGGCCGAAGGCGTTTCTGTCGCCTCTGCAATATGCAAACCTAAATCTTCGGTACCGTTTGCTTTTCCGGCAGCTTGATTGTCCAAGATTTTTTGCAGCGTTTTTTCCAACTGTGCTGCATCAAGGCCGTGCCCAGCGTCACCGTCATGCCCAGGGGCCGACTTCGCAAAAAAACTGCGATACGCCAAAAAAAGTGAAAAGAAAATTACAAGAGCAACGAGGCCCTCGATAATGGCGATATTGTAGTTGTCCCAGAGGGATAGAAATTTATCCATTGTCACAATTCAAATTCTCTACTATCCCGCAGGGCTGGTCAATGCTGGACCTTGGAAGGTGTGTGGTGCTATGTTCAGGGAATAACGAGGTGTTTTATGTCCGAGCGTCCTTACGATCTGCTTATTCAAGGCGGAACTTGCTTACTTCCTCACCCATCCGGAACAGGATTGATGGAACAAAAGGCCGACATCGCCATTCGAGATGGCCGCATCGAAAAAATTCGTGACAGTATCAACGAACCTGCCGCGAAGGTGGTCCAGGCCAAAGGACTTCATGTCCTTCCCGGCATCATCGACAGCCAAGTGCACTTCCGCGAACCAGGATTAACTCACAAAGAAGATTTAGAAACTGGTACAAAGGCCGCCATCCTCGGTGGCGTTACCAGCATCTTTGAAATGCCCAACACCAATCCGGCAACGACCACCCGCGAAGCCTTCGAAGATAAATTGGCCCGAGCAAAAGGCCGCGCTCACGCCAACTATGCTTTCTTTGTCGGCGGTGCCCATGACAATGTCGAAAATATTGCCGAACTTGAACTGATGCCTCACTGCTCAGGGGTGAAAATATTTATGGGCAGCTCCACCGGCTCGCTGTTGGTTGAAGACGATGCGACTTTAGAAAAAATCTTAATGCAGGGTCATCGCCGTGTGATTTTTCATAGCGAAGATGAAATGCGCTTGCGCGAAAGAAAACATATCGCCACAGATATGGCTGATCCACATTATCACCCGGTGTGGCGAGATGTAGAAACCGCTGTTAACTCTACCCGCCGACTTTTAAAATTGGCGCGCAAAACCAACCGCCGCATTCACGTTCTGCACATTTCAACGGGCGAAGAAATGGATCTGTTACAAGATCAAAAAGACATCGCCACCGTCGAAGTATTGCCGCAACATTTAACTTTGTATGCACCGGACTGTTACGACAAATTAGGCACCTATGCGCAACAAAATCCTCCGATTCGTGAAAAACGTCACATGGATCGCATCTGGAAAGCAGTTCAGGATGGCACCGTGGATGTAATAGGTTCTGATCATGCCCCGCACACGCGTGAAGAAAAAGACCGCCCATACCCAGCTAGTCCTTCGGGCGTTCCCGGTGTGCAAACTTTAGTTCCAATCATGTTAAATCACGTGCATGAAGGACGCTTAAGTCTTTTCCGCTTTGTTGAAATGGTGACGACAAATCCGGTGCGAGTGTTTGGTATTCAAAACAAAGGTTCTTTGCGCCAAGGTTTTGATGCGGATATCACGTTAGTGGATTTAAAAAAGAATGTGACCATTGATAATTCATGGATTGCCAGCCGCTGCGGATGGACACCTTATCACGGCATGACTGTGACAGGATGGCCGACGCACACGATTGTGGGTGGAACTTTGGTGATGGAAAATGACCACGTCATTTCCCCAGCTCAAGGTAAACCTGTTAATTTTGCGGAGACGCGACCATGACAGTAAAAAATCAAGCTGCCGGTCTTTTCTTCGCGGGCCTTCTGCCGGTTATCGCCTTTACGTTGATTGAAGAATATTACGGCACGATTGCGGGTCTTATCGCCGGGATGGTTTTTGGTGTCGGTGAAATTTCGTATGAACTTTATAAATATAAGAAAGTGCAAAAGATCACCTGGATCGGCAACGGCTTGTTGTTAGGACTGGGGGCTGTGTCGTTAATTTCTTCTGAAGGCATTTGGTTTAAGTTACAACCCGCTTTGATGGAAGGAATTTTTGCGGTTATCCTTTGGGGATCTGTCTTGATGGGAAAACCTTTGTTGTCGTATCTTGCTGAACAACAAGGTTATAAATTCGCCGGCAATATGAAAGAAAAGATGAAGGGTATTACAATTCGCACCGGCTTCTTTTTCGCGATCCAAGCGGCTTTGGCGGTCTGGGCAGCCCTTGAGTGGAGCACTACTGCGTGGGCCTTACTAAAAGGTGTGGGACTAACGGTGAGTTTTATCGTGTACCTTGTCTTAGAGGGTTTCCTTTTACGCAGGACCCTTCTAAAACAAAAGGTATGAAACATTTCATTTTTGTTATTTCAAGTTTACTCATATTAGGTGCCTGCAGTCGTTCTGACATCATGTTCAACTTTGCTGACAACGTCATCGTGTCTAAGACCGATGACTTTTTTGATCTAAGTCGTCAGCAGAAAAAAGAGCTGCAGCAACACATCGACATGGACCTTGAGCGTATTCGTAAAGAATCCTTACCCGCAATAGCCAAGTCCTTACGTGATGTCGAAGCTCACTCCCGCCAAGAAAAAATCGAGCCCCTATGGGTCGCACAAAAATTTGACGAATTTCAAAGCAAAGCCAAATCTTTGGCCTTTGAGTTTCAAAACACCGCCGTTAAGTTGTCACTGTCCCTGCAGCCCGAGCAATATGATCACTTAGCTAAAGAGATCAACGAAGAGATCCGCAATACTGAAAAAGAAAACAAGGATCAAAAAGATTCAGAAAAGAAAAATTTCAAACGCTATCAGCGCGGGATTGAAATGTGGGTAGGTGGCCTGTCAAACGAACAAAAAGACAAAGTGAAAGAATTTATCTCCGCCCACCCGTTCCCGTGGCAATTGCAAAATGCCAATCGTGAATTCGTATTAAATCAATTTTTAGAAAGCAAAAAAGATCCTGAAAAAATCAAGGCCTTCGTTTCTTTATTCTTTCAAGATTATGAAGCCGTCCGACTTCCAGCTTACAAAGACGCTGTCGACAAAAACAAAACTGCGTTCCGCACTTTCTTGGTTGATACTTTTTGGCCAAGCCTCAACGAAACTCAGAAAAAGAATCTGTCTAAAAATCTGATCGCGCGCGCCGAAGACCTT
>CAMLMF010000376.1 GCA_946480995.1 uncultured Bdellovibrio sp.
GACAAGCCATCGTGATCAAAGCACAATATCCGGATTTGGAGCAGTCGATTGAAAACGACGTGAAAATGTTGAAAAGAATCGTTTCAACATTATGTCTGATCACGGGCCGAGACATGAACTTAGATTATCTTTTTTCGGAAATCGAAGAAGTTCTACGCCAAGAGGTAAACTACCTGCACGAAGCCGAATCGCTGAACAAGTTTTCACAGCTCTTTGATTCCCACGACTGGAAGCACGCCAAGGTGAAGACACCAAAAGTCCTCAACGACCTTAGCACCAAAAATGTTTTATTCCTCACTTACGAATCCGGCACCACCATCAAAGACTGGATCGATGCGAAACCTAGCAAAGAAAAACGCGAGGTCATCGCCAAGGCTCTTTTAGAACTTTATGTGATGGAATTCTTTATCTGGGGCTTTGTGCAAACGGATCCAAATCCTGGAAATTTTCTGATTCGTGAAAATCCACAACTTGAAATTGTCGCCTTGGATTTTGGTGCCTCGAAACACTACCCCGTGGAGTTCCGCGAACACTATGTGGATCTTTTAAAGTCAGTGCAGAACGCCTCTGCCAAGGCCACAGTCGACAAAGCCATCGCTTTTGGCCTGTTGGACGCACGCGAAAGCCAGGCAGCAAAAGATATTTTTGTAGATCTCATGAAATTAGGTATGAGCCCGTTTTTCAGCGAAGCCAGCGGCAGCAAGTTCAATTTTAAAGAAGATGAGTTCTTAAAAAACAACTCCCATCTTTCGCGGCAATTGATGCAAAATTTAAAATATTCTCCCCCTCCCCATAAGTTGATCTTTTTGCACCGCAAGCTGGGGGGAATTTTTGCCCTTCTAAGAAAACTCGAGGTCGAACTCAACCTTGAGGAGTATTGGGACATCATCGCCAACACTCAAGGTAAATAACAATGTCTCAACTTAACGGTACGTTTCCACCTGAAAGGATGTAATATGAAAATGGTTTGGATAGCAGCTTTGGCAATCAGCGCTTTAATTTATGTGATCGGAGAACCCGTCATGGCCACCGACAGCGATCCGCAAGTCGTTTCCGAAGTCGATTTGAATCGATATTCTGGAACCTGGTATGACATTGCTCATTCTCCCAATTTCTTTCAAAGAAATTGTGTCCGCTCAAAAGCAGAATATGCGGTGACGTCTGCAACCTCTATTTCCGTCAAGAACACATGCTACAAAGAAAATGGCGCCACAAGCGACATCGAGGGCACGGCAAAAATTGTAGATGCTTCGCAACCGGCTAAACTAAAAGTGCGCTTTAACTTCTTTGCTCGCGGAGACTATTGGATTATCGATCTGGACCCGAACTATCAATGGTCGGTGGTCAGTGGTCCGCAAAAGAAATCACTGTTCATTTTGTCACGCCAGGCGCCAATGGCACCTGAAACCTTAGAAAAAATTTTAAACAACCTTAAAGAAAAAGGCTTTCGCACGGATGAATTCGTTTTTGGCCAATACTAAAAAGTTAAAACTTTTTAGCGCAGCAAGGAAACCGCGAACAAGGGAATTTTTATGAATGTATTAATAACTGGAGCCACAGGACTGATCGGTAAAGAGTTGGGTAAAGCGATTGCCGAAAAGGGCCACAACATCATCGTCATCAGTCGAAATGCAAAAAAAGCGGCAATGACCTTGCCATTTCCGTGCAAAGTCATCGAGGGCGATTTACTGCGTGAGCCTTTAAACAAAGAGCAACTCAAAGACATCGAAGCCGTGATTAATCTAATGGGAGAACCCGTGGTCGGCACCCGTTGGAGTGAAGAACAAAAGAAAAAAATCTATGACTCCCGCGTGGTGGGAACTCGAAACTTAATTTCTAGTCTTCCTGCTCAGTTAAAAACCTTTGTCGGTGGATCTGCCATTGGCTTTTACGGCGACTGCAAAGACAAGGTTTGCGAAGAACACGCCCCTGCCGCCTCCGACTTCCTTGCGAAAGTCACTGCGGATTGGGAGGCAGAATCAAAGAAAGCTCCGGGTCGCGTTGCCCTCGTACGTACTGGCATCGTTCTTTCGGCCCACGGTGGCGCCCTTGAACAAATGTTATTTCCGTTCAAAGCGGGTGTCGGCGGCGCCTTAGGCAACGGCAAACAATGGATGAGCTGGATTTCAATCCAAGACATTGTCAGACTCTTTGTATTTGCGCTTGAAAACGAGCACGTGCAAGGGCCTTTGAACGGTGCGGCTCCTCATCCGGTCACGAACAAGCAATTTTCGAAAACTTTGGCGAAAAGTTTGGATAGACCTCTTGGCCTTTCTGTTCCTCACTTGGCTATTAAAGCTCTGTATGGCGAAGCGGCGCAGACAATCACAAGCTCAATTCGCACCAGCGCTCAACATGTCGAAGCCCTCGGCTTTAAATTCGAACATCCGTATCTTGCAGAATATTTGCACCAGTTGTGTGCCCCATGGCGTTCGCGTGAAGAAATATTTTATGCAGAACAGTTTATTCCTTTAGCACCAGAACAACTTTTTAGTTTCTTTAAGAACCCACACAACCTTGAGCAAATCACTCCGCCAACCCTGTCTTTTCATATCCAGAAAGTTTCTTCCGAGGAAATCCAACAAGGGACGCTGATTGATTATGTTTTAAAAATTCGTGGAGTTCCGGCAAAATGGAAAACAGAGATCGGCGAATGGCAACCCCCGTTTAAATTCGTTGACCGACAACTGCGCGGCCCTTATCAGCTATGGCACCACACGCACGAGTTTCGCCCTTTCTGCGGTGGCACGTTGATGACGGACAGAGTGCGCTACAAATTGCCGATGGGATATCTTGGCTGGATCACGGCAGGTGCATTTGTAAAAAGCGAAGTTTCACAAATTTTTAAGTATCGTCGTGAGGTCATATCTTCGCTTAAAATATCTTAAGACTTCTATACAAGTTAAGATCGACTAGTTCGGATAGATATAGTCGATCTTAACATTTTGCATTTGTTTTTTATCGTCATACAGATTCGAAAGGCCTTCGTACTTAACCAGACGACTTTTGATTGTGTCGTAATGCAAAGTTAACTTAGGCGCGAACAAACGCAGAAGCCAGTTCTTGATATGAATCTCGAAGATCGCCAAGCCGTTCGCATCCGTATTTTTATAGACGAGTTCGAAATTATAAGTTTCTAATTTGCCAGGAATTAAAAACAGAATTGGCACAAGCTTAGATTTTTTTAAGTCCTCAAGATTATCACGGAAATAGTAAGCAAGCCCCTGACACCCCACCAGCAATGCACGCTTGTCATCCACAGGAACGACCTTCGTCTGCTCTGACTCTTCGCCCTCCTGCACATACATAATCACTTTGTCGCCTTCATAGCGTATGCCATAGCGCTGCTTAAAACGCAGATCCTTAAAATCGTGGGCCGGAGCGGAAAGACTTTTACTA
>CAMLMF010000377.1 GCA_946480995.1 uncultured Bdellovibrio sp.
CATACAAGGAGCAGAATCTCCGATATTATCAAAAGAACGTCCCCGAGGGTTGTTGGCGCTACACACATAACCCGTATTGCCTGGAGTTCTTTGCATCGAGGCTTCGATACATTCTTTTTTAATTTGTTTTACCTCGGCAGGAGGACTTGCAAGTTGCAGGGTCTCTTTGCTCCAATCCAAGATGCCGCGAACAGAATGCCAAGGTGTAAGATTATTGGTTGTGCAGGTGGTGCAAGCAGGGGGATTGGTTGTCGCTGCGGTTTTGTTAGTTTCTTTAGTTTTTCTATAGGCCTGTACCAAAGGGTCCTTCGACGAGTTCAAGGCTTCAATGATATCCATTTTATGGAGCTGCTTAAGGCCTGCTTTGTCGTTTACGCAAAGTGGTGTTACAGCGCCCGAGGCCTCACGTGATGGCGGTGAGCTAAGGCGTGGTTCGGCCGCAACAAAGCCGTGAAAAGTGAAAATGCTCAAAATTAAAAAAAGATTTTTTTTGTATTGCACACTCCCTTATCGGCAAGGGATCTAGAAATATAAGGGAATACACACTGGACGTTAGTTAAGGTTTACGTCAGTGATTCTTTTTGAAGCAATCACTGACGTATGGAATGTGAAAACTACTTCACTAAATAATCTTTCCAGCGACTCATCAGATTCGGTGTCAGTTGCGTGTAGCAAACGGTTCCTTCCGTGGCTGTTTCTTTACGCAGAATAGTGGCCTCACGTCCCAAGTCGAAAATTTTGTATTCTTCGGTGCGCGGGAAGTAAAGTTGCACATCTGTCTGCATTTCGCTCACAGTGCTTGCCATTAGTTTTTTCAATTGCTCCATGCCCTGACCAGTCAGTGCACTCACAAAAACCCGCGGATAATGTTTTACGCGGAATTGTCGCTCTAAAGGTGCAACATCACACTTGTTATACACGTGGATGATTTTTTTATCCGACCAATTGAATTCTTTAATCAAAGCTTCAACCACTTCAATTTGTCGTTCCATGTTCGGTGAAGATAAATCCACCACATGCAAAAGCACGTCGGCCTCTGACGATTCTTCAAGTGTTGCTTTAAAAGCTTCAATCAATTGTGTTGGAAGCTTGCGGATAAAACCCACGGTGTCGGTCACGACCGCTGGCGGTCCATCCGGTAAAAAGATCTTACGCGTTGTTGGATCCAAGGTAGCGAACACTTGATTCTTCGCCATCACTTGGGCGCCAGTCAGGCGATTTAAAATCGAGCTCTTGCCAGAGTTGGTATAACCAATCAAAGCAAACGACGGGATCTCGTGACGACGGCGGGATTGCCTGTGTTGCGCGCGGTTTTTGCGCACACCTTCAAGTTTCTTCTTAATAATTGCGACACGCTCGCGGATGCGACGGCGGTCGTTTTCAAGCGCGGTTTCACCGGGACCTCTGGTTCCGATACCGCCCCCTTGACGGGATAACGATTCCAACCAGGCGCCGACCATGCGGGGCATTTGATCTAATAATTGTGCAAGTTCTACTTGAAGTTTTCCTTCAAAGGTCTGCGCACGTTGCGCGAAAATATCTAAGATCAATTGATTTCGGTCGATCACACGGACCTTCGTGACTTGCGCCAAATTCCGCTGTTGCACGCCGGATAGTTGGTGGTCGACGACGACAACGGTGGCATGACTGTCGCGGACCATTTCGGCGATCTCTTCGACTTTGCCAGTGCCAATTAAGGTTGAGGGATTCCATTGTGGTAAAACCTGAATCAAAGAACCGACGACCTCGCCACCTGCGGCGGTGACCAGCTCTTCAAGTTCCAATAAGTTTTCTTTGATTTCACTAAGGGGCTCGGATTTTAATCCGACACCGATGACAATGGCTCTATCTTGAACATTGACGTGGGCTTGTTGAGTCAAATTGAAAGACCCTCCCTATAGACTAAAGGTTAGCACAGTGGGGGAGGTCATCAAAGTTAATTTTTCGTTAGCGGGCAGGATTTTAGTCCGGGTTTGGATTGGCTTCGGGAGCGGTTGCTTGCTAAATGCGGTGGATTTGCGCTGAAGGAGTTTTAACTTAGCTATGGCGCTGCGGTCGGCACGCATCCTTGCTTAAAGCCGCCCGCCAGTAGGCGGGTTCGCGCCTCCTGCGCCGGCTCAGGCCGACCTCCGACCATAGCTAAGTTAAAACTCCTTCAGCGCAAATCTTTGCTTTCCACAAAACATTCTTGAAGATTTCTTCTTACAATAAAAACGGCGAAGGGTTGCTTCGCCGTTTTTAGGTGGTTTAAATTTTATGAATCTCTTGGGTTTGCGCGTAAAAGCTTTCGGGGTTGAGCTTATTAGAAGCTTAGCACTTCTTTTTCTTCTTCGCCCTCATCACTAATGCTAGTTGAATAAAGGGTCGCGTTGTTATCCTGTCCTGTTTTAAGGTGGTAGCTCATTGTAAGTACATTCGTGGAGCCGGCGTGGTCGACCATTTTTGTGTTTTGCCAAGTGCCTTTAACGTAAGAAGCCTCTGAAATTTGCTTACAGGTCGCTTTCTGGTTAAAAGGATCTTTATCGCATTGGAATTCAAGTCTGCTGCCACCATGTGGTTTTTTGCAGGCAGTGTCTTTGTAGTGCTTCACGAACCAAGTCACTCTGTCGCCCTCAAAAACGTAACTATTTTGCAAGCGTTTGATTGGGGACTTCTTAAGCGGCGAACCGCTTTCATTGATGTTTTTTCTGCAAATACCTTTAAGCTCTTTAGTAGCTGGCGCAAGGATAACAGCGGGATCAGTCGTCCTTCTTAAAGAAGTATCGAGGGCCGGTATTTCGCTGTTTGTGGAGGAGTCCTTTTTAAGATCAGAACCGGCACATCCGGCAAGAATCAACGTTGCAAACAAAGAAGTAAAAATAGTTTTCATGCATTAATGTTCATACCGAATGTCATTCGGTTGCAATTCAAAAAAAATATGACGCATCTTTAAGCTTATCCCGTTCTAAGCCAAGGCCTGGATCGGAAGTATTGGATTGATGACTAAAGAACTAGATGAAGTCAGCTTAGTTTTCTATATGTCTTATATACTTGCTATTTTATTTTTGTCCTTTGGTGATGTCGCCGTTAAGCTCAAAATTGAGCCAGTAAGAAGGTACAAAGTCCGCCAGATAAGATAAGCACAGCCGAGGGCACTCGCGTTTTTGCAAGCAAAAGCAGTGTCACAGCAAACAACGCTAAATTCGCGACAGATGTCAGGGTCGAAAATCCCAAAGATCCCAGTGTAAACAGCAGAAGTCCCAAAGATCCCGCAACGACACCGTCTAAAATCATGCGAAAGGTCGCGGAGTTTTCAAACCTTTTGTAAAGCGGAATGCTAAAAGCCACAAAAACGAAGGCGGGAAGAAAAATTCCGATGGTGGCTGTCGTAGCACCACGAAGGCCATCGATTAAGT
>CAMLMF010000378.1 GCA_946480995.1 uncultured Bdellovibrio sp.
TCACGGGGGCGGCCTCGCCGCTGGCGCTTGCGTATTTTTTGTCGCAAACTTACTCTAAAAAAATCAACAGCTTGCCGCACATGGTTGTGGTTGGCAGTCTTTCTGAAGCACAACGTTTAAAGAGTCTTATTGAATTCTTTGACCCGACTCGTCACGCACATATTCTGCCTGCGTTTGATGTTTCTCCTTACTCAAGTCTTTATCCGAACTCGCGCATAGCTTCTGATCGCATCAGTTTCTTGGCAAAAGCTCAGCAAGCTAAAGCCGGAGAGATCTTCATCGCGCCTTCTGACGCGTTGATGCAAAAGTCTTTGCCGGTGAAGTTTCTTAAAGAACACTCGCGTCTAGTAAAGTCCGGCGACGAACTTCCCGAAGATATCTCTGAATATTTAAACTCTTTGGGCTACACGTCCGCACCGATGGTTGAAGACAAGGGCCAATACGCAATGCGTGGGGGCATCGTCGATTTGTTTCCGCCCACCGAAGATCAGCCCATTCGTTTGGATCTTTTTGGCGACCAAGTCGAAACGATTCGTCACTTTAGTGTTGCGGACCAACGAAGTACTGACGATGTCGCGTCTTTTTATTTAACACCCGCACGTGAAGCTTTGTTTCGCGATGACAATCATGAACGCCTTTTACAGCGCGTGCGTGCAACTCTTGAAAATCGCGCGACGGATAAAGCCGACGCCGAAGAGATGCTGCGCTCTTTGGTTTTAAAAAATGCCTTTCCAGGTTTGGATTTTCTTTTGCCGTATTTTTACGGCGAGCTCGTCAATCCCACAGAACATTTTCCTGGGGCTGTAAACTTATGGTTCTTAGATCCGGTCGAAATTTCTCGCTGTGCGGATGAGTTCGGGGCTGAGCTTAAAGCTGACTATGCAACCAGCACACAACAAGTGATTCGTCCGGAATTAGATTTGCTTTACGCGCCTTTTGAGAAAATCATTTTTCCACAGAACTCTCGGCAAGTTTATTTTTCGTCGCTTGAGTATTTTGAAGAAGAATCTTCTGAAAATGCGCGCATCGAATACAAGACATATTTAACCCAAGACTTTACCAACTTGGCGTTAGCAAGTCCCGCGGGCTCTGAGGGTTGGTTGCAAGCGGCGACGCAAAAGCTGCATCGCTGGAAGGAAGACGGCTATCGTCTTTTCGTCGGCACCAAAAACCAATCGCAGATTGAACGTTTAAAACTGGTGTTCGAAAAGCTGGGACTTAAGGGTCTAAAAACCAACGAGGATGAGTATCACTGGGACTCGTGGTTGATGGAGCAAGAGCGTGATACTTCGTTGGTGCATATCATTCCTCGCTATTTGCCTGAAAGCCTGCGCCTTGAAGAAGAAAAAGTTCTGTTCCTGCGCGATGAGGATTTTTACGGCAAAAAGCAGCGCTCTAAAGAAAGCAGCTCTGGTGCACAAGATTTCCAGAAACAAGCCAAGCGCCTCGCCTTCGGTGACTTAAAGCCGGGAGATTTGGTTGCGCACGTCAAACATGGTGTCGGAATATATGAAGGTCTAAAAATCATGAATATCGGCGGTGTCGAGTCTGAATATATTCAGGTTGGATACAAGGATAAAGACAAACTTTATCTGCCGGTTTATCGCGTCGGTCAGTTACAAAAATTTTCTGGTGCTGCAGCGACCACCGTCTTAGATAAACTGGGCGGCACGGCCTGGGAAAAGACTAAAGCCAAAGTGAAATCCCACGTGCGCGACATCGCCGCGGATCTTTTGGCTCTGTACGCAAAACGTGCTGAACTTCATCGTCCACCTTTTGTCTTTAATGAAGATGAAATCATACTTTTTGAAAACAGTTTCCCTTATGAAGAAACTGACGATCAAATGCGTGCCATTAATGACATCTTGTCGGACTTAAAATCTACCAAACCCATGGATCGTTTGGTTTGCGGGGATGTGGGCTTTGGCAAAACCGAGGTGGCCATGCGTGCCGCTTTCTTTGCCGTGCAGGCTCGCCGCCAAGTGGCCTTGTTAGCACCGACAACTGTTCTTACTTTTCAGCATTTCGAAACCTTGAAAAAACGTTTCCAAGGTTGGCCGGTAGAAATTCGCGTTTTAAATCGTTTTGTTTCAACCGCAGAAGTGAAAAAGACTTTGCAGGACTTAAAAGATGGCAAAGTGGATATCGTCGTCGGCACGCACAAGCTTTTAGGTTCTTCGATTGTGTTTAAAGATCTCGGTCTTTTAATTATCGATGAAGAACAAAAGTTCGGCGTTACCCACAAAGAAAAAATCAAAAAGCTTAAAAACAGTGTTGATACTTTAACTCTTTCTGCGACTCCGATTCCGCGCACTTTAAATATGGCGCTTGTGGGAATTCGTGATCTCAGTTTAATTAACACAGCCCCTGTGGATCGCTTGCCTACGCGCACTTTCGTTTTAAAGTTCGATGGTGAAACGATTCGCAAAGCCATCACTGCGGAAATCGCGCGTGGTGGACAGATTTATTTTATTCACAACCGTATCGAATCTATTTACGGCTTGGCCGACGAAATCAGAAACATTGTCCCGGAAGCGCGCATCCGAGTGGCCCATGGGCAAATGGAAGAGCACGAACTTGAAAAGGCGATGCTCGCCTTCTTCCATCATGAAATCGACGTCCTGATTTGTACTGCGATCGTTGAATCCGGCATGGACGTGCCCCGTGCAAATACGATGTTCATTGATTCAGCCCACATGTTTGGTCTTTCACAGTTGTATCAATTGCGCGGTCGCGTGGGACGCAGTAAAACCCGTGCCTATTGTTATTTGATGATGCCGCGCAATCGCCAGCTCGACAAACAACAGCAAGAGCGTTTAAAAATCATTCAAGAAAACACAGCCCTGGGCAGCGGAATTAAAATTGCCCAGTACGATCTTGAGCTGCGCGGAGCAGGAAACATTTTGGGCGATGATCAGTCCGGCCATATCAATGCTGTCGGCTACGAACTGTATATGGATCTTTTGAATGAGGCTTTGGCCGAAGCAAAAGGTGAAGGTACTGAAGACATGGATTTGGATCCAGAAATCAACTTGCGTGTGCCGGCGATGATTCCGGATGACTATATTGCTGATATTCGTATTCGCTTAAGTTATTACAAAGCTTTGGCAGAAATCACTTCACAAGAAGACCTGGATCAAATCGAAGAAGAGCTGCGTGATCAGTTCGGACAAATTCCAGACGCCACCATCAACTTGATGGGTCTAATGTTGATTCGTCATCAGTGTAAAAAACTGGGTGTCCGTGATATCAGTGCGGGAGTTAAGTCTGTATCGTTGATCTTCACCGAGCAAACCAAACTTAGACCTGAAACCGTTATTCAATTAGCCGTTCGCGAGAATAAAAAATATTCTTTAACACCGGACAATCGTTTAAATATTAAATTAAGCAC
>CAMLMF010000379.1 GCA_946480995.1 uncultured Bdellovibrio sp.
GAATTATATGCGTCCCATTTATGTGTATGATCTCGACTTTATCAGTCAAAGATATCAGGCGATGAGCAAGGCTTTGGGAAAGACGCGTCTTTTTTACGCTGTGAAAGCCAATCCCAATGTGCAAGTCCTGGCGACATTAAAAAAACTTGGCGCTGGTGCAGATGTTGTTTCCCTGGGGGAGATTAAAAGAGCTCTTGAAAGCGGCTTTTCCGTGCAAGACATCGTGTACAGCGGCGTTGGCAAAACGCGCCATGAAATTACCGAGGCTTTAAAGTTAGGAATTTTCCAAATCAATGTGGAAAGTCTTCCAGAATTGCAACGTATTGGCGAAATCGCGCGGGGTCTTAAAAAGAAAGCCTGTGTGGCTTTGCGTTTAAATCCCGATATCGATATTAAAACTCATCCGTATATTGCGACGGGCTTAAAAGATAACAAATTCGGCATGGAACTTTCTTTGGTGCCGGAGCTAGTAAAGACCTTGCAAGATTACAGTGGTTCCATCGAACTTGTCGGGGTGAGTTTGCACTTGGGTTCGATGATGTTAGAGTTTGATGGCTATCAAGAGGCTTTGGGAATTTTGAAGGAAGTTTTTGTTGGTTTGCAAAAACAGTTTCCGACCTTAAAGCGTTTTGATTTCGGTGGTGGTGTCGGGATTTTCTATGATCGCTTGGATTTGGCGAAGGAAGAAAGTCTTTTGCAGGAATACGCAAAAATCACTTTAGAAACTTTAGCGGATTTGAACTGTGAGCTGCAATCAGAGCCGGGGCGTTGGTTGGTTGGGCACTGTGGCGTTTTAATTGCGCAAGTGCAGTATATTAAAAAAACTTCGGCGAAGAATTTTATTGTGATTGATTCTGGCATGAATCATTTGATTCGTCCTTCTTTGTATGAGGCCGATCATTTGGTGATGCCATTAAAGAAGCGGGACGGGACGATGCTTGGCGATGTCGTGGGGCCGATTTGTGAGTCTGCTGATTTCTTTGCTAAGGATCGGACTTTATCTTCTGTTCAGGAAGATGACTTTATTGCGATTATGGATACGGGGGCTTATGGTTATTCCATGGCGAGTGTTTATAATTTGCAGGAATTGCCGTTAGAAGTTTGTATATAGCCGCTAGTTAGTTCTAAAGGTCGACGACTTTGAAGCCGTCGGCTTTGACGGGCTTTAAGATTCTGTGAGCTACTTCCGTGAAATGCGCAGAATGGTCCGTTGTGAGAATATGAATGCTGCGCGCTTCGCCTGAAGTGTTCTTTTTTAAGCGGCCTTGGTTAAAATCTTTTTCTAACCACTTGGCGATGGCTTCGCCGGAATCAACTAATTCAATTGAAGATCCTGTGACTCGAGAAATTGAGTTTTTTAAGATCGGGTAGTGCGTGCAGCCCAGAATCAACGTGTCGACGTGATTTTGTAAAAGGGGGCTGAGGTAGCGGAACACAATTAAGTTTGTGACGGGATCTGAATCCCAACCTTCTTCTGCGAGCGGTACAAACAGGGGACAAGCTTGGTCGAAAACTTGTGCTGAGGTATCGAGCTCTTTGATTTTAGTGGTGTACGCCTGACTGTTGATGGTCGCGCGCGTGCCGAGGACGCCGATGCGTTTTGTCGGTGAAGCTTCCAAAGCCGTTTGCGCCCCAGGTTCGATCACGTTATAAATCGGCAAACCAGCCATTTCGTGTTCTGGCACCTGTGTCGAAGCCGTGTTGCAGGCGATGACGATGGCTTTCACGTTTTGCTTTTCTAAAAACAGAATATTTTGTTCGGAATACTTTCGAATAGTCTGCGGTGATTTCGAGCCATAAGGCAGTCGTGCCGTGTCCCCCAAGTAAAGAAAATTTTCTTGAGGGAATTGCAATGCCAGCTCCTTGAGGACCGTAAGGCCCCCAATGCCGGAATCAAAAACTCCAATGGGACGCGAATCAGACGCTGACATTCTTAAGCTTTTACTCCGTGGGCACGGGATTCGGCAACGCCATTTGCTGACATCTCGATGAACAATGCTTTTTCACGGATTTCAGCAATCGTTGTTGCATTCACATAACTCATGCCCGAACGAATGCCTCCTGTGACTTCAAGAATCACGTCTTTGACATGACCTTTGACATTCACTTGGGTTGATTCGCCCTCTGGCGCCATTCCTTGAGGAACGCCACCTCTCCATGAGTCTTGCGCGGCACGTGAAGCCATTCCGCGATATTGTTTCTTGCCGTTTTTGATTTCACCCGGTGTTTCGATTGTACCTGAAAGCATACTGCCTAACATGATCGTGCTGGCACCTGCAGCAAAAGCTTTGACCATGTCGCCTGAAGTGCGGATACCGCCATCAGCGATCACTGGCACGCCATAGCTGTCAGCAATTTCCGCACTCAGCGCAATGGCTGTGAGTTGTGGAACTCCGCAACCGGTGATGATACGAGTCGTACACATAGACCCTGGGCCGATCCCAACCTTGATGGCATCAGCACCGGCTTCGATCAAGTCGCGGGCGGCATCTGGGGTGGCTAAATTCCCAGCGATAATTTCAACTTGGGGATACTGGTCTTTCAACCATTTTAAAGTTTCCATCATTTGGATCGAATGTCCGTGGGCGATGTCGATCGTGATGATGTTAACTCCGGCGTCGATTAAAAGCTTTGCGCGGGATTTGAATTCTTCACCGACACCAACGCTGGCAGAAACATTTTGCACTCCCGCTTCTTTGAGGCGGCGTGCTTGCACAGCTTGTTCTTCGGTTGTGATAAAGCGATGCAAGATTCCTAACCCGCCCAATTGGTTCATTGCAAACGCCATATCGTATTCCGTGATGGTATCCATGTTCGCGCTGATGATCGGGGTTTCTAGGGATATTTTTTTGGTTAATTTTGAAGTCAGCTGCGGGTCTCGGCGCGAGCGGATGTCCGAACGAGCTGGAGTCATCAGGACGTCGTCAAACGTTAAGCCACGGCCACGATTTTTAATGTCTTTCCAGTTAAACATGAGATTCATGATTCTTTACCTCGCTCCTAAAAATATTAAAGAGTATGTGAGTTGAAAATATAAACAAGTAAGTATCAAGACCTGACAGAGCCAAGCTTTGCAATGGTGTTTTCCACACCAAACGGTAGGCATCAAACAGCGTGGTTACAATCAGCGGAAGGATCAAATGGAAGAACACTAAAACAAAGAGAATACTGACCCAGTGGCGGCGCACGATCGCAGCGGATTTTTTTAAAGCGTCTTCGCGTCCCTCATCATATTGCTGCGACGATGTGACGACGAAGGGAACGAGGCTGTATTGGATGTACTTCCAGATTCCTGGCAGAATTAATAGTAACGACCAAAGCAGGGACTTGCCCCACGAGCGCAGGGTTTCGATAAAAACTTGGTTCAGGTGCTTGCCTAAAAAATCCCC
>CAMLMF010000380.1 GCA_946480995.1 uncultured Bdellovibrio sp.
AACTGGAAAACATATCAAACACGTATTTTGAGCTCGGCAAATAAGGTCAACTTAGAATTCGCTGAAGCTTCCCCTGAATTGCAAAAGTCTTTGTCTCAAGTCATTGCTGGAATTTTTTAAGGTCTGTCGTAGTTTTAGTTGAATAGCGTGTTCAAAAAAAACCACCGTTTAAAACGGTGGTTTTTTATTTTACAAAAGCACGCCGTGCAGGATGAAGCTTGCCACCGTGAAGTAAATCACTAAACCTGTGACGTCGACCAGTGTGGCAACGGCAGGGGCTGAAGCGGAAGCGGGGTCAAAACCCACTTTTTTAAGAATGAATGGCAACATGGATCCAGAGATCGTTCCCCACAAGACAACGCCAACCACACTTACGCAAACAGTCGCTGCGACCAATACATAGTGAGTCGTATAAAGCGTTTCTCGGTTCGGCCAAAGCATAATACGAATAAAACCAATGCAACCCAGGACTAAGCCAAGGCACACACCTGTGACGAGTTCTCTGCCTAAAACACGCCACCAGTCGCGCAAGCGGACTTCGCGCAAGGCGATCGCGCGAATAATCAACGTGGACGCCTGGGAACCCGAATTACCGCCCGAGCTGATGATCAAAGGAATGAACATCGAAAGAACCACGGCTTTAGATAACTCGTCTTCAAAGAACGCCATCGCTGTCGCCGTGAACATTTCCCCTAAGAAAAGGATCATCAGCCAGCCGCCGCGTTTTTTTAACATTTCAAACATGGAGATTTTTAAGTATGGAGCATCCAGGGTTTCAACGGCACCGATCTTATGAATATCTTCAGTGGCTTCTTCTTGAATCGCTGTGGCCACGTCATCGAACGTGACGATACCTTTCATCACACCTTGATCGTCGACAACCGGGACCGCCATCAGATCTTGCTGCGAAAAGATGCGACCGATTTGTTCCTGGTCCATTTCTGGTGGAACTTTTAAAATATCCGTGTGCATGATTTCGTTAATCGATTTTCCCGGAGCCGCAGAAAACAACTCGCGGAAAGAGACCACACCCAGAAGTCTTTGTTCAGAGTCCAGCACGTAAGCGTAATAAATTGTCTCAACATGAGTCTTTGCTTGAATGCGGATATAGCTAATTGCCTCATCGACACTCATGTCGGGGCGCAAGCGAACGAAGCGGGAACTCATCAAGCCCCCGGCCGCGTCTTCTGCATAAGCTAATAGTGCTGTGACCTCGCGTTTGGTTTGCGGGTCTAGCAAGGACAAAAGATCGTCTTTGGAATCTAAACCAATTTCTTGAATTAAGTCGGCCACGTCATCGGGCGCAAGCAAGCGGATCCACGAGCGCTTTTCTAAAGCGGTCGCCTCTGAAATCAGCTCGGCCTGGTCGTGGGTCTTAAGGCTTAAAAACAGCTCTTCAGCTTCAGTGCGTGGCAGTTCCTTGAACTTTTCTCGACGTTCATCCGGCGTTAGGGCGGACCACGAATCAGATAGATTCAACATCGAGTCTTGGTCGTGTGTGTCTTCTTGGTTTTGGTTGTTATTTTCCATCACCGCTCCGTGCCCGCAAAGTAAGAGTATTCTGGATGAGTACTCCTATTTATCGGACACCGCAAACTTATTCTTAGACCAGTTCTGTATTTTTAAAGCGCGGCAAAATTTCCGCAGTGGGGCCGAGGGCGACAATTTCGCCATTCTGTAACCATAAGATGCGATCACATTTTTCTAGCGTCGACAGGCGGTGGGCGATGATAATCTGCGTGCGATCCGAGAAAAACTCTTCCGTTGCGCGGACCATGATTTCTTCAGATTGTGGATCCACAGAGCTGGTGGCCTCGTCCATGATCACAATCGGCGCTTCTTGCAAAAGACAGCGTGCCATGCACAGCAATTGGCGTTCACCCAAGGACAGGTTTTTGCCGCGCTCTTCAATGCGCATTAAAAGGCCCTCGGCCTGGCTTTGCACCCAGGCTTTTAAGCCGACCTGATCCAAGACTTGCCACAAACGATCGTCGGATAAATTGTCTTTGATATCCAAGTTAAAGCGTAAAGTGCCTTGGAACAAAATCGGTTCTTGCGCGATAAAGGCCATCGACTGACGGTACAAGTTTAAATCCACGCCCTGAGAATTTTCAGAAAGCTTTGGCGCGTGCGTGTTAATGGACACATGCCCCTTGTCGATCGGATAAAGATAAAACAGGGCCTGAATCAAACTTGATTTGCCCGATCCAGTGCGGCCCACGATGCCTAAACGCTCGCCGGCCTTCACTTCAAAATTCACACCCTTTAGCACCCAAGGCAGGTCCTCGCGATAACGGAACCACATGTCATTTACTTGCACGGAGGCATTGCGCTCTTCGGTCAGGCGGCGAGTGGATAAATACTTTTCCACAGAGGGCGAGTAGGTGGGATGGCCCGTGTTAAAATTCGTGGACGCTGGAAGGTGGCTGCCCTTTTCAATGTCCATGCGCATGTACTGATCTAAACGTTCCACACCGATCATGGCTTCTTCAAATTGTGACAACCACTCAAAGAACATCTGCACGGTATTGCCTGAAAGTGCGATAAAGCTAAACGCCACGCCCACGGAACCCACCGTGGCCCAGCCCTTGTCGACCATAAAGTACGCCGACACACCCGTCAGTAACAGCAGCAATGCGGTTAAGCTGTTCATCTGGAATGAAAAGCTGATCAGTCTTTTGGTGGTCGTCATTTTTTGCGCTAAGAAATAATGGTCCAAACGTTCAAAGCGCTGGGCAAAGGACTTTTGTCGACGGAAAGAGCGAATCGTACTGGCACCTTGTGTGGTTTCAGCAAAGTGCGCAATACTTGGGGAGCGGCTGGCCGATAAATCACGACGGGCTTTGCGCATTTTTTCTTGGTTCAGTTTATAAACCAAGAAATTCATCAGGCCGATAAAGACCACAAAAATCAAGTAAATCGGATTGGCCACTGAAATCAAAATAACCATCATGATCAAATCAAAGATGATGGAAATAAATTCAGCCAAGGGGCCACCAAACAGGCGAAAGATATTGCCGTAATCACTGGAAAAGCGCGTGATGATTCGGCCTGCCGGAGTGTTATCGAAAAAGCCCATGGGAAAACGCGACGTGCGCAAAGTCACTTCGTCGTAAAACGACGAAATCGCCATGGCCGACAAGCGCGAAAAAATCAAACGAAAGGCCAAGGTGAAGCAGAAGCCTATTGCCGCCATCGAGCCCAAAAGAATGATGATTTCTTGCGAAGAAAGGCCGTGCAAGGGTGTGGTTTTGCCGACCAGCTCGTCGACCCAAAGACCGATCACATTGGTGTTTGCTAAAAGCAAGGCTCTGCCGGCAAGGCCTAAGAAAAGACAAAACAAAATACGTTTTAAGAAAGGACCATACGCCAGCATG
>CAMLMF010000381.1 GCA_946480995.1 uncultured Bdellovibrio sp.
CTTGCGGCTTTGGCGGAAATGCATAAAAATCCCCTCGTTGATGCCCAAAGAATCGCTATCCTCGGTTACTGTTTCGGAGGGCTTTGCGCATTGGATTTAGCTCGAGCCAATCCTCAGGGACTGTGTGGGGCGATCAGTATCCACGGTCAGCTTCTGGCGCCTCCGCAATCGACGCAACGGGCAAGGATAGACTCAAGTATTCTGGTTTTACATGGCTGGGAGGATCCTTTTGTATCGCCACAAATGCTCACCACTTTCGCTCAAGAGATGACCTCGGCTCAAGCTGACTGGCAAATCCATTGCTACGGTCACGCTAAGCACGCATTCACCTTCGTCGGTGCGGACATTCCTCAGTTAGGTATTAAATATAACAAAGAAGCCCATGAGCGTGCGCTCAGAGCAACGGATGATTTCTTAAAAGAAATATTTAATCTGCCGCGGGCCAACAGGTGACTCATGTAAAGGTTCTGGCACGCGCGGCTTCATCCTAAGAGCCGCGCAATTCGATTTTTGCACCTTGAATCTCTTGGTAAATTTGCTCTATCACACGCCTTTTAACAGGGGATTCGGGCGAGGTTTCTTTATAAAGTTTCTTAATTTGTGCAAGGACCTGTTTTTTAACGTCGCCAGAAAAATGATGATAAGCGCTTTTTAAAACCAACATCGAAGTCGCACCTAAAAGCTCGTTTTGCTCTTTAATGCGCTCGTTTGTCGGCAAAAGCTCACTGCATAATGTTTCAGTCACGCTGCCTTTGCAGAAGTTGACATACTCTAGCCATTTTCCCGAAGCCAGGTCCGCGATCTCGGACTTCGAAAGAATTTCTTGGGACTGCAATTGTTGATTGATAAGCAACTCATAAATGACTTCATGGGCCCGAGTGCGTTTAAAACCCGTCATTTCAGGGCCGCCCATTAAGCGCTGCAAGCAAGAACCCGCAACGTACTGGGTAAGCATGTCATCATTGGTTTTATAGGCCTCAATCAAGCAGCGCAAAGGGCGCGCCATTTTGCTTTTTAAAATCTCGGGGGTTTTGCTAGTTTTTGCCAAAGCCAGAATTTGATCTTGATAGTGATACAGATCTTCGGGTTCTTCTCGGCAAGGCGTTGTCGCCAACGCTATAGAGCTCACACATAAACTAAGAAAAAGAAGAACTATTTTTTGCGCCATAAACAAAGGCTAGGGGCTTTCAAATAATTTTCAACCGAAAATCCACCAGAACGACTATATGCAAGGACAAGAGCTATTTTAGGACCCCGCGGCCCTGTAATGTTCCTTCAAGTTTTGCCTGGTAAAGGTCCATCAACTTTTTCTTAACGACGTCACCCTCAATAATCCCCAAAGCCTGCGCTATGGCCTCTAAGGTCGCCATGCCCTCCGGCGTATTTTCAACCCGCATATGCTGCTTCGCCATGTTCGGAGCTTTAATCATCACCCGCGGCACCGCTTTAAGTTCATGATGGCGATAATGCACTTTGCTCGCTTGGCGCCAATTGCCGTCGGGCACAATAAGTTGCACCGGGCGAGGATCTTGCGCCAGCATTTCGGCGGTTAAATCGACGGCATCATCTGAAGGATAAAATAAAAATGTTTGATAGTCAGAAGAAAGCAAATCACTCAAATCCAAAGCCTCTTTGCCTTCACCGCGAATACGCATTTCACTGTTCGTAAGGGCTTGCACTGCCAAGCGCCCGGTATTGGTCGTGCGCTTAAGCTCTTTGGCATGGACAACTAAACACACGCGAGTAGCTAAAGTTAAAGAGGGAATTTGCGCACAGATACAGCGCGCTTTATTCAGGAAGCAAACGGGGCAAGGATCTTTGGTTTTTCTTTTGCGCGTGAATTTTTCCGAATCTTCCATGGACAATTACTTATTAAGTCTTTTCGGATCAATATAAGTGGGTACGGCGGTGCCACTCCATTTTTGTGTCTGGTAAGTCCCTTGGCGAACTTTTTTAGAAACCAAATCCACATCAATAAGACCATTAAAGTTCCCTTGCGCAGCAAAAAATGCCAGGCGCAAGAGGGTTTCTTCGCGGTCATCACACTCTAAGACTTGCACAGGAGGTTCTTTGCGGCTTAACAAACGCGTCTCTTTGCCTTGGTCTTTACCAAAGATCAAAATTTCCTTGGCGCGTTTTAAAGCGTCTTTATATTCCGACAACGCCGGGGCCACGGAGGCATCAAAACACTGCGGGCAATAGACAGAGTATTTCAATTCTGGCGGCACTTGCGCCATAAACGAAAACGCATCCTCTTCCATGAATTGCGCACATTTTTTACAGACACTGCCTTTGCAGATCCCACACTCAAGGGGTGCCTTTTTTGCGAAACAAGCACAGCACGAATTTTCCATGCCCGATATATAGGTGAGCTCAAGCTGTTTTCCAAGGTTTAACTAAAAAATTATAAAGACGACAGACTGATCACAGAGCTTGCCGGAACGACGGGGTCGGCAAAAGTTAAGTCGCAAAGTCCGGCAAACGACAGTTGTAAAGGTGTGCTTTAGCAATCTCAGGTCTCTTCCATAGGGAATCCGCTCTTGAAGATGTATTGTAAAGGCAATCCACAAGGGGGTTTTATGTATAGCAAAACTTCTATCTCAGGCCATCCGCTGCACGCGATGTTAGTGACTTTTCCGATCGCTCTTTATGTGCTGACGTTTATAGGCTTCGCAGTCTACAGCTTCGTGACTCCAGAAATTTTCTGGTACAAGCTGGGCTTCTTCTCTAACGTAGGTGCCGTCGCCACAGCTTTAATTGCGGCGATCCCAGGCTTCATCGACTGGGGCTTTGGCATACCTAAGCGCACAGAGGCTAAAAAGGACGGTCTCATTCACATGGTATTAAATCTCGTTGTGATGGCCTTCTTTGCGGTGAATCTTGTTCTTATTGCTGGGACTTGGGATGCACCCTTGCTCTCTCTTGGGACGCCCTTGGTGTTGACGGGGGCTGGTTGTTTAGTTCTGCTTGCGGCGGCCGCCTATGGTTGGATCATGGTGGGCTTTCATAAGGTGGGAGTAAACATGTCTCCAGAGCAAGAGCATCTGCAAGACCGCTATGAACACGAAGAGCGTCGCGAAGAAACGACCTTCTTTCATTGATTTTGGGATTTTGCGGCTGTTTTTGAAGTTTGAGCGGATATTTCTTCGAAGATCTTTTTTCAAAATCAGCCGTTTTCCGTCGCTTTTGCGGCAAATGCCCGCGGACTGGGCAAATTAGGCACTTTTTGCACGCTCTCTGTGCATATAAATTTATTTAAAATGCTTGCAATGAAAGTCTAATAAGCCTATAACGCTGTTTCTCCAATCGACAAACGGTCTTCACGGCCGATATAACGAATCTGCCTTTGATTTGTATTCAAAGCGGGTTCCTTGTG
>CAMLMF010000382.1 GCA_946480995.1 uncultured Bdellovibrio sp.
AAAACAAATGCTCGCTGAGGTTTTACAGAAGCAAGTTTTAAGTCAGCAGGCGAAAAGAAAATCAATCATGGATTTCGTCACGCGCTTTGGTGCGAAAGCGACGAAAGCGCGCCAAGCGCAAAGCCGCATGAAGGCTTTAGAAAAAATGGAAGTGATTGAAATCAAAGCCGCGCCCACGCACACGCGCATTCATATTCCACCGGCACGATCGACCGGAAAAATGATTTTAGAGCTGGAAAATGCCAAGTGCGGTTACGGCGATAAAGTTATTCTGCACGACGTGACCTTGCGCTTAGAGCGCGGCAATCACTTAGGCATCGTCGGCTTGAATGGTGCCGGCAAATCGACGTTGTTAAAATCTTTGGCTGAACAAATTCCGTTGGTACAAGGTGCGATTAAGTGGGGTCATCAAGTCAGCACGTCTTATTTTGCACAACATACGCCTGAAGCGTTGAATCCTGAGCATAATGTTTTGCAAGCAATGGCTGCGGGAGCGCACCAGGAAGTGACTCAACAAGACGTCTTAAATATGGCCGGCAGTTTGTTATTTTCTGGCGACACGGCCTTAAAAAAAGTCAAAGTCCTATCTGGCGGAGAAAAATCCCGCGTGGCTTTAGGACAAATTCTTTTACAAAAATCCCCGATGTTATTACTGGATGAACCGACGAATCACTTGGACTTCGATACGGTGGAAGCATTAACGTCTGCCTTAGAACAATACGAAGGCACGATCGTGACGGTCAGCCATGATCGCGGCTTTATCGGTCGCGTGGCTAATAAAATTTTAGAAGTTAATCACGGCAAGCTGACCTTGTACCCGGGCACTTATGATGAGTACGTGTGGAGTTTGCAAAAAGGCTTTTTGGCGGAACGCGACCTTTCAGGACCGAACACTTCTGTCGCCCCAAAAGTTGAAAACGAAGTGGCGCCTAAGTTTAACTATAAAGAAGAGCGCAAACGCTTAGAGCTTTTGATAAAAAAAGCGGTGAAGCACACGGAAGACTGCGACAAAAAGATTGCAGATCTGAATAAAACTCGAGATTCTTTAAATGAAAAGCTCTTAACGATTTCTGGCGAAAAAGCAGCCGCCTTTGCAAAAGAATTGCACGAGCTGAGCGGTCAAATCGAAGAACTTGAAAATTCAATGCTGCAAGCGATGGAAGATCAGCACAGCTTTGAAACGGAATTAAAACAATTGGTAGGATCTTAAGATGAAAAAGATTTTTGCATTAATATTGGCTCTTTCAACTACAGGTTGCGCAAATTATTTTATCAAAAAGGACTGTGAAAGC
The DNA here is from genome assembly GCA_946480995.1 of uncultured Bdellovibrio sp. Next base: position 1,293 of record CAMLMF010000382.1, read on the forward strand.
ACCAATTGGTTCGAACACGGTCAAAAAGTCGCGCAAAGTGGTAAGTGGCTGAACGCTGACAAAAAAGTCATGGATTGCCGTCGTGTCGAAGCTGAAATTCAAGAATCACAGTTAGACCAAGGCTTCAAAAGCGGCGTGCAAAAATATTGCAATAACGACGGCGCCTACCAGGTCGGCAAAGGTGGCGACATTTTCTCTCGCGACTTGTGTGAAGGGCCGCAAATCAATGTGCTGTTGCAGTACTACAAAAAAGGTATCAACGATTATTGTGCGAAAACCAACGGCCAAAATGCAGGCTCCTCGGGCAAAAAGTATCAAGGTGTTTGCCCGAAAGAACTTGAACCTGCTTTCTTGGTGGAATATCGCATCGGTCGTAAAAGATATATTTCAGCTGTCATCGAAAACAAAAAAGACAGCCTTCGCACCATTGAAAACAACCTGGCAACGGCCCAAGGGTCTTTATCGGCAGAAGAAAGACACTTAACAACTTTGCGCATGGTGGAATCAAGCCTGCAAAACCAAGTGAACGCCACGTCTTTACAAAACACCGCTTTCAGAGCCAGCCTTGAAACACAACTGAACACTGCGAAAAGTAATACCAATGATCAGCAAAGTCGTGTTTCAAGAACTCGTAGCGAGATCTCTTCGTACGAGTCTCAACGTAACACTTTGAATTCAGAGATCGCAGAGCTGCGCACCGAACTTGCAACGCTTAATTAATATTTTGCCCAAATACCTAATCTTGAATAGGCACTAAGAGTTCCGTGACGTGTTCGTTTTCAGGCACAAGTTCTGGGTTACTTAAGTAATTTTCAATACAAGCGCCAGGACGAAGTTTAAACTTATTGTCGGTGAGGTATTTGAAGATCTGATCAAACGCTGCCCACACCAAGTGTGTTGGTCCCACCAAGATGAATTTAGCGTAAGTTCCGCCTGGGACTTTTTTAAATTCTAAGCCTTTAGGAACTTTTGTTGGCGCTTCCTTAACCGCAACACCTGCACTGTAATACATTTTACTTTCATCACGGGCGTTGGCTTCCATCTCGCTAAAACCTAAGTATTCAGTGATCGTGTCTTTCGCGATATTCTTATCGACCAAAGGAATCAACTCGTACCACGTCGGCATTGCCACTTCTTTAAAGATTCCAGTTTTTTCAACGTACAGTAAATTCAATGCCGGTCTTTTTACGACTTCTGGCTTTAATTTTAAGTTCATAAACATCTCCTTTTCTTCGGGGTTGATGCTATGACCGTAAATCAATTTATCCTGCTCCACTTTTCCAAGATGGCGAAATTCACTGGGGCTGATTTTAATCACAGACTTAAATATTTTGTTAAATGCCGATGGTGTATCGTAACCAACACTTAGGGCCACTTCCGTGATTGAACAGTCGCGGTCTTCTTGCAGAATCTTAAGGGCATTTAGCAAACGAATGCGACGTAAATACGAAAATGTCGTTTCACCCGTGTATGACATAAACAGACGCCCGAAGTGAAACTCTGAAGATCCGGCTTCTTTGGCGATTTGTTTTAAATTGATATCTTGAGAAGCGTGCGCGCGAATATAGCGTTGCGCTCGACCGATTTGTGATCTGTGGAACTGTTTATTCTGGAACTTCAGGGCCTTTTTCATACTGTATTGTGGATCGTTTTACAGAAAAAGGCTTGTCCAAAATTGCGATTTTTAGAAGGCTTTTAGTTCGGGCATGCGGAACCACTCAATGGCATCCACATAGGCTTTCGGTTGGTACGCATTGGCCTGCTCGCTCCAATGAACTTCGCGCCAGCCAAGACTTTTGAACGAAGGACTTTCAACGTCCCGCTTTTGAATGAATTCAAACACATTGGCCACATTCGCCAATTCAGATCTTTTCATCAACAAAGATGGCAAATGAAACTGGACGAAAGCGGTGCCTTTATTTTCTGCACCAAAGCCCTCGGCCCCTTCAGATAAAAACTTTGAGTACGTAATATTCACTTTGCTGTCGCAGTGATCAACGACCAAAAGCTTCTCTGTGATATCTGCATAGTCCATCACATAACTAAAATTATATCCGCCGCACTTTTCAACGATGGTGC
>CAMLMF010000383.1 GCA_946480995.1 uncultured Bdellovibrio sp.
TTAGGTATGAAAAAGACCGAGCTGGTTCTTTTGTTGAAAAAGCTGGTACGCCTGAATTTGATCTATTGGAATAAAGATCGCTGGTCACCATCGGAAGAAGACAGCTTTGTCGGCAATGAGGTGCCATCGAAAGCCATTCGCGAGTTTCATGGGCAGATTTTAAAAAAAGCAGAAAAAGCGCTTACTAAGCAGTCTATAGAACAGCGTGAATTTCGTTCGACCATCTTTAGTATGAAGAAGGCGGATCTGCCGCAGTTAAAAAAAGATCTCAACCGTTTTTGGATGGAGCAAATTGGTAAATATGCTCAGCCCAAAAATAATGACGCCATTTATTGTTTTTCGATGCAGCTCTTTGATCTGCTAGAACAGGAAATAAAAAATGATTAAAATTTTATTATTTATTCTATTCAGCTGTTCAGTTTCTTTTGCAGGAATTCGCACTGTAGGCAATGGCGGTGGTTTTGGCGAAATGAAAGCCCACTTGGCTTTGCAAGAGATGGGGAGACACATTCGCCTCTGTTTTTCTTTGCCAGGGGTGTGTAGCATTAATAATACAGAACGCGCTGTGCTTGAACAGGTCTTGAACTCCTTAAAAGGGGAATTTTTCCTTGGCAGTCCTTTAAGATTTTTTAATGACGAGACTTTGCAGCGTACGGTTGAAACAGGCAATTTCGTTCGCTCACCGATTCTTATTAATTCAAGTCTGCTTACAGAGGAAACCGGTATTTCTGTACGCTATGAAAAAATCGCCGGTTTTGTATTGTATGGTCTTTTAAAACACCAAAAAACGATTTTGAATGATGCCGCATTGATGGGTCTTTCTTCTGCCGTCTTTGCGAATTTCCGCGAAATCTCTTTGACCAATGATTTTAGTGTTTCTGGCTTCAGCTTGCGCTTACATCGCATGCAAGTCTTCAGCGCAAAGGATGAATCTTTGGTATATGACGGTCTGTTGCTTGAAGACCAAGAGAAAACGGTCGATCTGTTTGCGCAAATTGAAGCAAACAAACTTTGCAAAGATCCTGCAGATTTCTCATTTAGAATTAAGAAACAAGACTCGGGCGCATCCGGCGGGCAACTCGCTGTTAGATTTGCATGGACTTGCGACAGCCAAAATTGGGGTGAAGCTACAGCTTACTTTCAAGTGGAGGTCACTTCGGATTTCTTCAACCACTTGATTATCGTTCCCGTTAACGGCGTCATTCGCGGAATCGTGCGGCCGCTGGTTGATTCTGCTGACTAAGTCTTAGACGCAGATGGTGCGCCAGCTTGCAGGAGTTTCTTATGATTGTGGCGTTTGGTTTGCAATAAAATATCCCTGATGAAGTTTTTCAAGTACTGTCTCATTTTGATACTTTTTTGCGGTGGTGTGAGTAGCGCTTTTGCGAGCACTCCTGCGCAAGAAGCGAGTATCGATCGTCGGCCCCTTTTTGAAAAAGCGTATCAAGTTCTGCCTTATGTTATTGCTGCGGCTTACGATATGGCCCTTGTTAATAATGATTTTACCGGCGATGAAATGCGGACCATCGCAAAAATATTTGAAATCGTTTTAGAAGATCTTTGCTGTAGCAAGCAAAGCCGGCTGGTTTTCTCTGAAGATCAAAGTCTTTTTAAGTTAGATCCCAAAGAGCCTGTGCGCACTGCGGTTACCTCCAGTGATCCTCGCGATCCATTTTTTATTAATTCAAAAGTCATAAATGCTAGAAACAATCAATTTGAAATTGAAAATGCTTTGCAGCTTTTAGTGCACGAGTACGGTCATAAGATCGAAGGTAAAGATCAAGCGGATGTCGATTCCGTTGCAGCCAAGATACAAGAATTTATTTCTAGGTATATTACTCGCACAACAACGAATCGTGGTGAGGTTTTGACGGCGCTGACGATCGGGACAAGTTTTGGTCGACAGACGGTGAGCCTTTGGAAAGGGCGAAAGCTACTTGAACAAGTACAAGGTTCCACTGCGCTGTTCTTGCAGACACCAAAAAAAATTTTAAATCTTTCAGAATTTTGGGCTGCCTACTTAGCGAATCATCCTACTTATATTGCGAAACAAAGTAATATCCGCGTGAATCATGAATATAAGATTTGGCAAATGGATTACATAAAGTCTGTGGGTTCGGTGGATTATTTTTCAATAGACTATGCTCAGAATGCTGCAGCTACGCCGAGTGGGACGCTTGAACACGACGACCTAAGGGCGACGGCGAGGCAGCTTTCTGGAGATTATAAAGCCGAGATTGAAATTGATAAAGAGACCGGGACTATGAAAACTCGGATTGCGAACTCTCTGGTTGAACAACCAGATTTGCGTGCACGAATTAAAACCAGCAAAGCTCTATCTTTTAATAAGTTAGAGTTGGTTGTTGAAATGTTAACGCCAAATAATTTTAAGAATTACCAGCTCAACGTTGAAACCGAGTTCGAATCTTTTGCGTTAAAGGCAAAATCAGTTTCTAGGGATTTCCGTCAAGTTGTATTTGAAATTGACCTCCCTCAGTTTTCAAAAGACACGGCCCTTATCCTTCGTTCAATAATCTTAGAGGGGCAAGCGGTTGTCATGTTTGATGAGGGGGCTTCGCTCAAGGTTCCTGGAATGAATATTCCTAGTGGCAAGCCAAAAATTTTGAATTACGTAATAGTCGACGACAAGGGTCCCTTGGATTTTAAGAATCCTCGGGCTTTGAATCCTGATAATGCGCGAATGCTTATTACGGTTGAAGCACCTCTAGATATTCAAGAAGTTCGTATCGGTACAAGACGCAACCATTCTGTTCTTCAGCCAGAGACGTATTTTAATAAGGGCCAAGCAATCCCTGCTATATCTCCTAACCAAATTGAAAGCCTGTATTCTTGGTACAAAGCAAACAACTATGACCCTTCCGAGTTTACTCAAACAAGAAAAGGTAATCTGGTTGAAATCTCTGTTCCTATTATACGGAATACAAGTGATATGTCCGGTAGGGAGAGTCGCGGTTCCGATAAGCTCTTAACATTTGCGATCAATGAAGGTCTTCATGCGATCACCAGTCTGCAAATTCTAGATCGTGGATTGAATTTAGAGAGCCTAGATATGCAGGCTCGATCCCACCCTTACGTCGTTAAAACTCCGCATACGAAAGAATATAATTTCCGTCCTTTGACTGCTCCCAAAGCCATGCTTTGTTCTGACGTTTTATGATTACTGAACACTTGTGAACACCTTGTAAGCTCGACCTCTTGCGAGAAAAAAATATCAAAATTAGCCTGACCTCACAAAAAAAGGAGGTTCTATGGGGCGAGGGGTGTTTTTTCTTTTATTATTAGCCAGTCTTGTTGGCTGTTCTGCAAGTATTGACGGGG
>CAMLMF010000384.1 GCA_946480995.1 uncultured Bdellovibrio sp.
TGACGGGTCGAGTGCATGTCCATCATAAACTGAATCAAAGCACGCTCTAACTGCGCAGCCCCGCCTTTAAGAAAGGCAAAACGCGTTCCCGTGGTTTTTCCTGCACGTTCAAAGTCGATAATATTTAAAGCCTCACCCAGTTCCCAATGTTCTTTCGCTTTGAAAGAAAAAGTCGGGGGAGTGCCTACCGTTTTTAAAACTTTATTTTCTTTTTCAGAAGCGCCCACTGGCACTTGAGAGCTTGGTTTATTCGGAAGGATCAAAGCTAAGTTCGTCACTTCTTGATCGGCTTCGGCCGCTTTGCTTTCAAGTTCTTTCACTTGCGATTTCAAAGCATCGACTTCTGCTAAAATCGCCGAGGCATCTTTGCCTTCGCGTTTTAGTTTACCGATTTCGCCGCTTAATTTATTTTGATTCGCTTTTGCCGTCTCTGCTTGGTGCATGACTTCTTTGCGTTTTTTATTAAGCTCTATAATTTGCTCTAGGATGTCTGTCGAAGCTCCACGATTGATAAGCGCTTGCTTATATTCATCATAATAAGATGGGCCGTTTTCCGCTTTTTTTTCCAGAAGTTTAATATCAATCATGTTCTAAATCCTTTTTACGGTGCCACCAGTATATACATTCTCAAAAGCATGGCGACAAGGGTGCAAATCAGGTCAAAAATTAAAATTTGACCAATACTCCAGCTGCTTAAAAGCTTTAGCACCAAGGAGGTCACAACAACCATGACAAAAATCAGAGCAAATGTTCCATAACCGAAAAGCTCTTGGCCGATCAGCCCCAAAACTAAACCTAATAAAATTCCCGTCACAAATCGCAATGAGAAATGAAAAAGCGACATCGTCGAAGTCTTAACTCCTTCTTGTGCGCTGCCCGCTAAACCTCTCATTTTATCGCCGATACCCATGGCTTTCTCCTTCGTTGTCCGTCTCTAGTTGCCAAGTCTTGAGATCTTGCTTTCTATTTCAGCACGATCCGGAGCATTTGGCGAGAGTCCTAAATATTTATTATAAGCTTGTGCCGCAGAGCGAGCGTCACCCTTGGTTTCGTAAATCGCCCCTTGTTCACGGTAAATTTCTGCATAACCACTTTCCCGCGCCGCCGCAAGTGCCAGCATATCTTCGGCAACATCAATCGCGCCCGATTGGCGGTAACAGGCCGCTGATTTTACGTAAATTTCAGCCCCCTGAGGACGCAACTTCATCGCTGTGGAGTATTCTGTCGCGCACTCTGAATATTGTCTGCGCGCCGTATGTACTTCCGCAGCCAAAATATACGAATCAGCCACGTTCGGATTGATCTTCTTTTCCGCCTTAGAGGCCTCTAAAGCCGTTACGAAATCCCCAGAGGCAAAAGCCGCCTTACCAATATAATAATGCGTTTTCGGGAAGTTCGGATTCAATCTTTGTACCCGCTTAAACTGCTGAATGGCTTCATCAAACTTATTTGTTTCTAAATAAAGTTTCCCGGCCTGGAACAAGGCTTCCCCATCCGTTGGATCTAAGATCGCCGCATTTAAAAATGCTTTCAGCGCTTTATCATTAAGACCCAAGGCCTTTTCACTTTCGCCTAAACCCAACCACGCTTTTTTATTTTTTGGATCAGCTTCAACCACTTTGTCATAAATATCTTTTGCCTGGCTATAGCGGTCTTCCATTTTGTACACTTCAGCCAAGGCCACGCGATAATCCAAAGTGTAAGAGAATCTTTTAATCAGCTCTTGCAAATAATTAATCGCTGAATCAACACCATTTGTTTGCGCCAGCATTTTTGCATAAGTGATCTGCGCTTCGGGATTGGTGGCATCAATTTCAACGGCTTTTGTTGCAAAACGAACAGCGTCCTTAGCCGCGTTTTCTTTCTTTTCAATTTCTTTTTTATTTAGCGGCATAATCGAACGCGCTAAAATTCCATTCGCCTTTGCCAGCAAAATGTATGTTTCAAGATCGCCATCATAGGCGCGCATCGAGCGCATCGCATAGTTTACGGCCCCTGGCATATTGTTTTTTCTAAACTCGAGCAAAGCCAAACCACGCAATACTTCATAGTTATTCGGAGCAATCCTGGTCGCATTCGTCAGAATTCTTAAAGAGCCCATAAAGTCAAAACGCTGAGACATATAATCCGCCTGCAAAACATATGCAGAAACCAATTTGGGTTCGGCCTTAATGGCTTTATTCAACCACTCAATCGCTTCAAAGCTTTGATTCAGCTGCCACAAGCTTTTTGCAGCCTTCATCGCCGCAGTTCCATTCTTAGGATCTACTTCAAAAGCGGCTTTAAATTCTGCTTGCGCCGCTAGATAATCCCCTTGGCGAACATATTGATCTCCAAGATATAACAGCTCATTGTTCTGGCCCTTTTCGCCTTTGATTTTGTCAGAACCACCCAAGCGCACGACCAACTGGCGCAAATCCAAATCATTTGGATTTAAAGCAAAACCTTTTTCCGCGGCACTAAGGGCCTTACTTTTTTCTCCGCGCTGTAAGAAAATTTCTGCCAACGCCCCATAACCTTCAGCAGCTATAAGTTGTGAAACACGCCCGTCAGCGTCCATCGCCGTACTGAGGTGAGCATAAGCCGAGTCCGCTTGTCTAAAGCCACGGTATTCAACAATTCCCAATACGATCTTGGCTTCGCGATGTTTGGGGTTTTTCGCTAAAACATTTTTTAGAATGTTCGCAGCTTCGGTATATTTTTTTTGATCCAAATATATTTCTGCCAACGCCACCTGCGGATGCAACCACTTATCCCACATCTGCGCGGCTTTTTCATAATAGGGGATCGCATTAAGATAATCTTTTTCGCCCTGTAAAAGTTCAGCTTTAAAGCTGTACATCACGGGTTGCAAAGAAAACGGCTCATTGCCTTCAAGTGTGCTTTCAACAACGCCTCGAGCTTCTTTGTAACGACCCGAGGTAATAAGCTTTACAGCCTCACACACTTGTCCAAAGGGGCTGACAATATTTAAAGATTTTGTCGCCTGCGTGGCTTGTGCGACGGTTTTAATATCTTGCGCATCTTGCACAGCAAAGGGCCAAAGCTCTTTATAAACTACACACAACAAAGAGCGTACTTCGATATTCGTCGGCGCCCCTTCAACAATGCTAACCAATTTATTTTGTGCAGAGATATTCGACTCGAATGTGTCTTGCTCCATTGCAAGCAAGGCTTCATTCAGTTTCTTTTTAATTTCTTGATCACTCAGTAAAGAACCACCACGCCCTGGAGCCAACAAATGAATTTTATTTCCCTCATCCGCGCTCTCGTCCCATAACAAAATGCCGCCGATAAAAAGAACGGCGAGCAAAATTAGAAATGGCAGCTTCAAATTTT
>CAMLMF010000385.1 GCA_946480995.1 uncultured Bdellovibrio sp.
CTTGTCGGGATTTTTTCCAGCCAGAGCCGACGCCACCCCAGGAACAGCATTAGCCGCCGCCAAGGCTTCTGGTTCAGAAGCTGTCGGGCTAATTTCGATCGTGCCGCGCATTTTTCCGTTTACTTGCACGCCAATCGTCACAGTGTTGTCAGCGACGAGGGTGTTATCATATTTTGGCCAAGGAGCCAAAGAGCAAAGTCCTTCTCCGCCCATTTTTTCCCATAATTCTTCGGCCAAATGTGGAGCAAAAGGCGCCAAGATTTGCACAAGCGGTTTCAAAGCCTCTTCCGAGCGGCATTCTGCTTTGTAAAGCTCGTTCACCAGGATCATCATGGCGCTGATCGCCGTGTTAAAGCTCATCGACTCGATGTCGTCTGTTACTTTTTTGATCGTTTTATGAACTAATTTCTTAACGTCTTCCGGTGTCGCCGTTTTTGTCGCCACGTATTGGCCGTCATCGCTGACAACCAGGCGAGTTAAGCGGTCCAAAAAGCGTTTTACGCCATCGATGCCGGTTGGAGCCCAAGGCTTGTCGCGGTCTACTGGGCCCATGAAGCAAATAAATGTTCTTAATGCATCTGCGCCGTGGGTTTTCACGATGTCTGCCGCAGGGACTACATTGCCACGGGATTTCGACATTTTCTCGCCATCAGAGGCAAGGATCATCCCTTGGTGCGCTAACTTTTGGAATGGTTCATCGTGCGTAACCAATCCCACATCAAAAAGAACCTTCATCCAGAAACGTGAGTAAAGTAAATGTCCTACGGTGTGTTCAGGTCCGCCGACGTAAAGATCCACGGGCATCCAGTATTTTTCAGCTTCAGGGCTGAAAGCTGCTTTGTCGTTATGTGGATCGATGTAGCGCAAGAAGTACCATGAAGAGCCCGCAGCACCTGGCATGGTGTCCGTTTCGCGACGGCCCTCTTTCGATCCGGATTTGTAATGAACCCATTCTGCATTACGTGCCAAAGGAGCTTCGCCTGTGTCAGCCGGTTCGTAATCGGCAACTTCGGGCAGAACTACGGGAAGTTCATTGACGGGAACTCCGCGAGAACCATCGGCAAAGTGTACGATCGGGAACGGTTCGCCCCAATAGCGTTGACGGCTGAAGAGCCAATCGCGCAGTTTGTATTGGACTTCGCGAGTACCCAATTTTTTCTCTTCAAGATGATTAAGCATTTTTTTGATGGCTTCTGTTTTAGAAAGGCCATTGAGGAAATCTGAATTGACCAAAGTTCCTTCGCCTTCAAACGGCAAAGTATCTCCACCCTCAAGAACGCGCTTTACTGGCAATTTAAATTTGGTCGCAAATTCAAAGTCGCGTGCATCGTGGCCTGGGACGGCCATGATTGCCCCCGTACCGTAATCAGTAAGGACGTAGTCGGCAATCCACAATGGGATTTTTTCACCAGAAATTGGATGAACTGCGTAAGCGCCAGTGAAAACACCAGTCTTATCAGTTGTAGCCTTCCTGTCGATTTCAGATTTGCGCGAAGTTGCTTCGATATAATCTTGAACCACTTTGCTTTGTTCAGACGTTGTGATCTTCTTAACAAGGTCATGCTCTGGGGCCATCACCATGAAAGTGACGCCAAACAAAGTGTCTGGACGAGTGGTGAACACTTCGAAACTTTCCGCATGACCATCCAACTTGAAGGCAACGCGAGCGCCTTCGCTTTTTCCGATCCAGTTGCGCTGCGCCTCTTTCGTTCTTTCGGGCCAATCGATTTTATCAAGCCCTGTCAAAAGACGTTCGGCATAATCAGTGATTTTAAGCATCCACTGTTTCATCGGCACGCGCACAACCGGGTGTCCGCCGCGTTCTGATTTTCCGTCGATGACTTCGTCATTAGCCAAAACTGTTTTTAGGGCTGGGCACCAGTTCACAGGAACTTCTTTTTGATAAGCCAAACCCTGTTCGTAAAGTTTTAAGAAAATGAACTGAGTCCATTTATAATAGTTGGGTTCACAAGTAGAAATTTCGCGACTCCAGTCGAAACTAAAACCGAAAGATTTTAAAGTTGCACGGAAACTTTCAATCGCTTTTTGTGTCGTAATTGCTGGGTGTACGCCTGTTTGAATTGCATATTGCTCTGCCGGCAGTCCGAAGGCGTCGTAACCCATCGGATGAAGAACGTTAAAACCTTGTGTGCGTTTATAACGAGACACAATATCAGCCGGAGCATAAGAGGCGATATGCCCAACGTGTAGGCCAGATCCAGAAGGATAAGGAAACATATCCAAAGCGTAGTACTTAGGTTTGGAGCTGACTGTTTCAGCGTGGAAAGCCTTTTTTTCTTCCCATTTTTTTTGCCATTTTGCTTCGATTTCGGTGAAGTTCAAACTCATAAAAAATATCCTTCTAGATGTCGAAAATACATCCCCAATGAATAGCGAAAAAAGCTGTGTTGTTCAACGTATATGAACGTGCATTCGCGGCATCATTTTTCGCGAAATCCCGACCCAAGGGCCAGTCCAGGTCTCTGGGCGATAGAATAGATTTGGACCTTTATTCTTAGTCGAAATTAACCGATAGGAACTTCAGAAGTTACAATGGTATGTAGTATGAATTTTGAAGTTGGCAATAAACATCCTAAAAGTCGTCGAATCCTAGTGATCGATAACGAAAAAGAAAGCCTCGAGATTCTTTTAGAACCTCTGAGATGGGAAGGCTATGATGCGCGTGGTGTGACTTCTGCGGAAGAAGCCCACAAGTTGATTGAGTCCTGGGTCCCACACGTGGTGATTTTAGACTGGATGGCTCCTTCTATGGCGGGACTGAAAGTTCTGCGCGCTGTGCGTGAGCGTTTGCCGCATGTCTCTTGTGTCTTTGTCTCTGAAAACTCAAGTACGGAAGCGATTATCGAAGCCCTGGATTCAGGCGCGGATGACTATATCGTAAAACCCTTTGTGCCTTTGGAGCTTTTAGCGCGCATCCGCAGTCAGCTGCGTATCCGTGATCTGCACGAACAACTTCTTTTTGCCAATGATAAACTTAAAGAGCTGGTTGATACCGATGACCTTACAGGTCTGTACAACATGCGTTCGCTATACCAACGCTTGGAATTCGAGATGGAACGGGGTCGCCGCTTCCACCGCGACGTCTGCGTTGTGATGATGGACATGGACTATTTCAAAACCGTTAATGATGGTCACGATCACCTTTTTGGAAGCTATGTTCTTTCAGAGGTGGGTAAAATCATTCGTGCGAATACACGCAATGTGGATATTCCTGCGCGCTATGGCGGTGACGAATTCTTGGTTGTCTTAACAGAAACCAATTACGACGGAGCGATGCGTTTCTGCGAAAGACTGCGTCAGCACATTGAACGCA
>CAMLMF010000386.1 GCA_946480995.1 uncultured Bdellovibrio sp.
TTAGAAAAAGGTGGTGCGGGTATTTATCTGTCAGCAGGCGAACACGACAAGGTTCATTTTGGACAAGCGCAAAAAGATGGCTCTGTGCATGGTCTGTTCCGCGGCAGTTTGCGGGCGCCCACGGGCACGCCCGTTTACGTGATCCCGCAAAGTTCAGAACACCGTTTCCGCTTGCGCAATTATAGAATCTCTTTTGGAGCTGACAAAGTTTTAAAGAATCGCGCCGCCTTTAACTATTCTCCATCCAGCAAAACCTTTCATCAAAGCAAGATGACGACCAGTTTCGAAGATCCGTTCTTGCGTCGTTATGTCCAGGCTTTGCAGGATGAAAAAGTAAACTTAATGAAGCTGCTGCAAATTGATAACGACGACTATAATATGCTTGCTGAATTTTCCTTTGGGGTTCTGTCGCCAGAAACAAACTTTGGGAAAAGCATCAAATACCGTATTAAGGAATCTTTGCCGTTACTGGTTGCAATCCTGAAGGGCAATGGCTTAGATACGGAACGCAACAGCCAAGGGCCAACACAAATCAAAAAAATTCCGCAAGTGATTATGGATGCGTACGATATCGACAAGAAAGATTTAAAAGAGCCCGAAAACGCAGCCATCGCGACACTGGCCTTTGTCGCTGGCCAATTGAAAGAGCTGCGCAACATGGCGTCTTTACACCAAGGAATTACGGAAGAAACTCTGCAAGATTATTTGTACTATCTGTACAACGGACGCCGAAACGAAATCAAGACCGGCACCGCCAGTCCTGATCAAAATGCTTCTATTCGTAAAATTAAGTCTGCGATTCAGCAGATGAAGATCGAAGAAGGGACCGAACCCCTTCTATTGAGCCGTTTCTGAAGGGATCTTGATTCGCGCACCCACGATCAATGACGATGGGTTGCGGATTTTATTTTTCTCTTTAATGTCATTCATCGAAACATTGTATTTCGCTGCAATCGCCGAAAGGTTCTCGCCGCGTTTTACGACGTGAACTTTAGCTTTGGCGACATCGCGAATCGCACCGCTGTCAATACCTGGGACACGGATTTTCATGCCCACTTTAAGAACACGGCCGCGCTTTAAACTGTTCAAACGCTGAAGTTCAGCCACGCTCGTTGAATACTTACGTGCAATCGTGAATAAAGAATCACCAGACTGCACGATATAAAAACGACTGTCGCTGCTAAGCTCTGCTGCTGCGGCTTTGGCTACGTTTGTGTTAGATTTTTTATTTTTAGCAACGGAACGACTTGTTGTTTCGCGATCTTTCACCGGAGTTCTATCTGGCACATAGATCTTCATACCGACACGCAAAGCTTTGCGGCGAGGCATATCATTGAGATCACGCAAATAAGCCACCGTTGTGCGGTAACGACGTGCCACTGTATTTAAGTTATCACCACGACGGATGCGGTAAACTTGGATATCACCAGAGTCTGCGATGAACTGCACATCACCGACAACTGATTCATTCGCCGCCACCGTAGCTGCTTCGCTCGTTCCCGGAGGAATGCGCAACAACAAATCTTGGCCTTTCAAAGTCGCCACTTCCCCTTTGAATTTTGGATTCAAAGCTTTGAAGTCTTCGTAGTTCAAGCTCAATTTTTCTGACATCGCACGCAAGTTGACCGGTTGCTTTAAAGCAATGTGATCAAACTCGATCGGCGGAAGGTAATCGATTTCGCCAAAACCATACTTATCTGGTTCTTTCGCGATCATTTTCGCCGCGATAAATTTTGGTACGTAATTGATAGTTTCTTTAGGCAAACGCTTTTTACGCGCTAATTCCCAGAAATCACGAGTGTAGTGATTCATCACTTCTCTTTTTACGCGATTTTCACCGACGTTGTACGAAGCCATCGCCAAGTACCAAGAGCCGAACACACTGTAAAGACCTTTGAAATATTCAGCCGCAGCTTGCGTGGCCAAAACAGGATCACGGCGTTCATCCACGAACGGGCTGATTTCCAAACCATAACGTTTGCCTGTGCCACGAATAAACTGCCAGTAACCGACTGCCGAGGCATGAGAAGTCGCATGCGAGCTAAAACCTGATTCGATCAAAGCGATATAAAAAAGATCTTCAGGCAAACCGTTATCACGCAAAACTTTTTTCATCAGTTTTTCATAACGAGTCGAACGCGCTAAGTATCTTTCCATGTGCGGGCGACCACGGCCTTGAAAGTAGGCAATCCATTTTTCAACCAAAGGATTTACTTCCGTGGGAATCGTTTCTAATTCCTGATCGACCACTTTCGGTCCTTCAGGGTCAGATAAACGGAAAGAGCTGATGTCTTTTACTTCCGTCCCAGTTTTGGTACCTTGCGGGCCATTTGCTGTGGGTGTGCTGCCATTTCTAGTAGCGCATCCTGACAACATAGCCAGGACCAAACTCCATGTTAAAAGTCTCATCATGAGTCCTCTCCTTCGACAGGTTTTAGGCTACAGAAGTCAGAAAGGTTTTTCAATAAAACATCTCCCTTATTTTGCCTTTTTATTCAGCAAATCTTGCCATAGGACGGGCTTTACCGTGAAACTGCCTTCTTCAGCTAGACGATAGAGCAAAACATTGCGCAGAATCGCCTTCACATAGAAGCTGGTTTCCGTCCAGGGCAGCTCATCAAACCACACCTCGTCGCGAGGAGCGCCGCTGGCTTGAGAAACAAGCTCTTGCAACTCGGGACGCGCCTCTACCCACGTATTCACGCGATGAGGACCTGCATTATATGCGGCCAAAGCAAATGGCACATTGTTTTTAAACTGGCCTAACATCTGGTCGACATAAAAAGAGCCCATCGGAATATTCACCTCCGGACGAAACATATCACCTGGCAACTCGACCTTCAATCCGAGCTTGCGCGCCACTTCTTGGGCCGTCGGCGGAATCATCTGCATCAAACCCAGGGCGTTCGAGGTCGAAACTGCGCGAATATTGAAGGCACTTTCTTGTCGAGTCAAAGCACGCAACAACGAACTGTGAATGCCATAACGCTCACCTTCGGCATTGTACAAAGACACAAATGCGGCCGGATAAGAAATTTTTACGAATTCTTCTTGGCGTAAATTAGGATCAGCTTCCAAAGCTTCGTTGATCAAACGAATCGCCACCATGTACTGCTGACGCTGCACTAACTTTTCCGCCAAAATAATTTTCACCGCCGGATCTTTTAAGAAAGGAAAATCCGCAATTTCACTTTGTGCTTCCGCCAACCATCCGGCCGCAGACAGTTGTTTAAAGCGCTGCCATGATTTTTTTTGTGATCCGACCAGATAAATCGGCGTGGGCTTCAGAGTGACTTTTTCTTTCACTTCAGGCCAAGTGAGTT
>CAMLMF010000387.1 GCA_946480995.1 uncultured Bdellovibrio sp.
GTCGGGCTTGTCTATCAAAGTTGGAACACATGATTGTTTGAATGTGGCTGTGAGCTCAAGCACGACAGCCACCTGCCAAGTCGGCAAAACTGGCGGCACCAGTGACATTATTGTCAGCACAAGTGACTCCAGCGACACCTTGCCTCGGGCCTTTTCGCAAAGCTTTACTTTGACGTTTTTAAACAAAAGTGCGGGAGCGAGTGTGAATTATTCACCAACGCGCATTGCCTACGCACATAGCTTGTTGTACTTCCAAAATAAACTTTATGCGGCTTGGAACGAAACCTCTGCCACAGTCAGCAGTATTCGCGTGGCGGTGAATGACGGAACAGACGATGCGCCGAACTGGGTGCACATTGATGGCAACGGCGCTTTAGGTCTTAAAGTGGATTCGACCAAAAACACTTCTAACGTCCGCTTGTTTTCTTTTCAGGATAAAATTCACGTACTTTTTTCAGAGCGCAACTCGAGCAACACCGAAGCTCTTCGCATATCACGTTATGACGGCAACTCTAGTTGGACAGCACTTGACGTCGGCGATGTCGGCGGATTGAATTACAGTACGTCAACCCACGCGAGTTTCCCCCGCTGCCTGGAGCTTAGTGCTAAAATGTATTGTATGTGGATCGAGGCGTCCAAAGTCCGCTTGAAAGCTTATGATGGCACTTCCTGGAGCAGCGTGGACAGCGGCGGCATCAATCGCGATCTGGCTCGCGGCGCTTCTACGCCGAGCATGTTAGTCTTCAATAACAAATTGTATGTTGCTTGGACTGAAGCCAACTCATCTTCTGTAAATCAAGTACGCATCCGCTCTTACGATCCGGCTCAGTCGCAATGGACAGTTTTAGATGGCGGAGCCGAAGCTGGTCTAAATCAAGACGCAACCCGCGGAACTAACTGGGCACATCTTGTGGTCTTTAAGGGTCAGTTGATTTTAGCATGGCAAGAGTCCAACGCGGCGACGAGCAAAAATAATATCCGTGTGGTCGCGTATAATGGCAATGACAGCAACCCCTCGTTTACTCGCATAGATGGGGGCGGAGCTACAGGAATTACCGTCGATGCCACGGCGAATTCAACTCAACCCGCTTTAGGTGTCGTGAATTCACAGTTGATGGTGCACTATATAGACTCATCTAATTTCAAAGTTCGCGCCGCTGTATGGAATGGAAGCACGACTGCTGCTTCATGGAGTCACGTCACTGGAAGTGCGACGAATGTTATTAACCTTAACCCTTCGAACTCACCAAACGGCAGCAACACGTACTCGGATCCGGCGAGTACGGGCAATCATGTCTATGTCAGCTGGACAGAGTTGTCAGCTGGGGGATATCAACTTCGTGTGTTGAAACTTGAATAAAAAAAAGGCTCCGCTAGGAGCCTTTTTTAATTTCAACTGCTTCATTTTCAGATTTCGGCGTATACAAAGGAGCATCCGGGAATCCCAAGCGGCCAACGAATGGCAACTTCAGGGCCGGTCGCCATAAATCAATCCCGAAAGTCATGCCTAAAATATTCACTTCAACGCCCTCCGCAGCGCCCAACGTAACACCGAATGCCCCAGCAACTGAAAGTTGCAAACCCGTGCCCGACTCGGTTGCGCCAACAAGTTGACCGCTCCCAATCCAATCTTTACCAATCGCATTCGGCGGCAGCTCCACCGCAATGCCTGGAGTATTACGCATGACATGTGAAACAAATGTATTGCTGTTCGGCCCCGGCCACATGCGATAGCTGTCAGGATACGGATAAGATTTAATCGCGGCTAAAACATGGGGAATCATTTCTTCAGCCGTAGTCCCGCGTAAGTCAAAATGCAAAGTCGGTTCATTGCCAAACCAACGCTGATCCGGTGGTCTTTGTCGCGAGCGAATGACCGGAATTCCTTTTTGTGAACCGTAACCAATCACTTCATACACCGTGTACTCTTTGGCATCTTTTTCTTTGATCGCCATCCACGAGTGCACAGCCAAGTTGCCCTTCCACCCATAAGTGCGCGCAGAGTAAATTTGCACCACAGCCCGCGGTTCGTCTTTCGCCGCCGGAGTTAAACCAACAGAAGAACGATCCGCCGTGCGCCAATCCGCGTGGCTAGAGAGCGAAAGAAAAAAAAGAAAAGCAAGAAGACGGAATTTCATAACGGAATCCCCCAGAAAGAGACAAGTGCAAGAGGGTTAAACCGGAACGGTCCAACCCGTATAGCGCTGAACTTCGTCAGAAATATCCGCACCCAGTTCGACGTGGCGATAGCTTTGCGGCGAGTCCCAGATTTTTCTTACCAGCTTGTTCATCACATCGTGACCGGCTTTAAATAAAACTACATGGCCCATCATCGGCATTTCTAAAGTGACAAGATCACCCAAAGCATCCAAGGCTTTGTGACGGACGAATTCATCTTCCCAGCGCAAACCCTCTGGATTTACGATGGCTGCTTGGTCAAGAACGATGCAATTATCTAAACTTCCGCCCTTAGCAAGACCGCGCGACTTTAAAGCCTCCACGTCTTTTAAAAATCCGAAAGTTCTAGCACTAGCAACATCGCGACCGAAAGACTGTTCATTGATATCGATATCAATCACTTGCTTACCGATTTTTGGATGAGGAAAATCAATCGTCACTGTCAAACGCAGTCCATGATAAGGGACGACGTAGGCGTGTTTTTCGCCTTCGCTAAAATAAATCGGTTCGGTGATATAACAATATTTGCGCGGCTGATCTTGTTCAACAATGCCGACGTCTAACAATGCTTTTAAAAAATCCCGCGCGCTGCCATCACAGATCGGAATTTCGGGACCATTCAATTCAATAAATAAATTATCAATGCGCAAAGCAGACAACGCCGACAAACAATGTTCAATGGTCGCCACAGAAAAAGCTTCACCGCCAATAGTGGTCTGATGAGAGGTGGCTTGCACATTGCGAGCTGTAACCTTTAACGAGGGATTGCCTGGCAAGTCCGTGCGAATAAAGTAAACGCCGGTGTCTGCGGGAGCGGGTCTGAAAGTCAGGGTGCAAGAGTCGCCGGAATGGATTCCGACGCCTTCAACAACGGTGCGTTTGCGAATGGTTCTTTGTAAAAACATAGAACCCTAGATTACCGCACCTAGGAAGGCTTCGCAATGCGGATTTGCCCGACCACATCACCCTTCCAATTGGTGACAGTCGGCATCGTGTGTTTAGCTAACGCTTTGAATTCAGACTCCGTAAGGCCACCTAATTGCAGTAATAACGAAGCTGTTGCGAACTGAGCCGCGCGAGCTGCACCATCGGCCACTTTAATTGCGAAGGCGACTCTTTTTTCAGGTAAAACTCCGCAGAA
>CAMLMF010000388.1 GCA_946480995.1 uncultured Bdellovibrio sp.
GATTTTGAATTGGGATTCAAAAACAAAACCATCTTAAAGGCCTTCAAGGCCTCTTTCGGATTTTTATTGGCTAAGTGAATTTCACCCAAAATTTGTTGCGCCAGAATGTTTTCCGGCGCCAGAACCACCGCCTTATTCAGCGCATCTAAAGCTTTACGAAACTCGCCAGAGTCCCGCATGATTTTTCCGTAAGTGACCAAACCGCTGACAAATTGCGGATGGCGTTGCAAGCCGTTGACGATTGTTTTTTGTGCTTCCTGCAGCATGCCCATTTCGCGGTACGCTTCCGCTAAAGGAGCGAAAACCTGAGAGTTCGGATCTTTCTCGAGGATGAGTTGGTATTTTTCAATGGTGCTTGCATCTATTTTCATCAATGCGCTAATCCAATCCGTCTTGTTTGCAGCTGCGTCTTCTTAAATACTATTTCAGATTTATTGACTAAGCAATAGCTTCAGCTTCAAATATGGCCACGGAGTGGTTTTTCATGTCATTGACAATTCTTGGGGTGGACCCCGGTTCACGCATTACAGGTTTCGGTATCGTTCGTGTAGAAAACGGACGGGTGGAGCATATCAATCACGGCGTGATCGTGATGGACACCGATCAAGGATTTCCTTTTCGCATGAAAGAGCTGGGTTCAGCCTTTCGCGAAGTCATGAGCAAATATCAACCCGACGAAGTGGTGATTGAAAAAATCTTTTTAGGAAAAAACGCCGACAGTGCTTTCAAACTTGGACACGCCCGTGGCGTGATCATGTACGAAGCGGGATTGGGCGACGCCGACGTTTACGAATACGCCACCCGAGTCGTCAAAAAAGGTGTTACCGGCAATGGCGGTTCTTCAAAAGAAGACGTGCAAGCGGTGTTGAAAGCGATTTTAAATATCAAAGCGATCAATCGCATTGACGCTTCTGACGCCTTGGCGATGGCCTGTCACCACGCCTTTGAACTAAAGAAAAAAGCGATTTTACAGAGAGCGGTTAGTTTATGATTGGTTACCTTCGCGGCAAAATTATTGAAGTATTAAACGATTCAGCCCTGATTGATGTGCAAGGCGTGGGGTATGAAATTCTGGCCTCTTCTAACACCTTAATGGATCTGCAAGGATTGTTGGGAAAAGATATCATCGTGTGGATTCACACCCACGTGCGCGAAGATGCTTTGCAACTTTTCGGATTTCATTCCAAGGACGAAAAAACGTTGTTCCTGTCGTTGATGAAAGTAAACGGTGT
Source organism: uncultured Bdellovibrio sp. (assembly GCA_946480995.1). The sequence goes on from CAMLMF010000388.1 coordinate 1,233, forward strand.
GGGGCCAAAGCTTGCACTTAATATTTTATCAGGCGGTCGTCCCGCACACATTCAAGAAATGATCGAGGCGGGCAATGCCAAAGGTCTTTCAAGTTTACCGAAAGTCGGCAAGAAAACCGCAGAGCAAATTATTTTGACTCTTAAAGGTAAACTGGTGTCGATCGAAGAAACTATCAAAGGTAAATCTGAAAATCACACGCAGATCACGTCTGCATTACTGAACTTGGGTTACAAAGCGCAATTGGTGGACCAATTCGTTGCGAACTTGCCGAAAGACATTCCTTTGGAAGATGGCGTGCGTAAGGCGTTACAGACCTTGTCCGGAAGTGTTTCATGAGTCGTATTTTAGAAGGCGACATCATGGACGGCGGCGAAAAGGCTTGGGAAAACGAACTGCGTCCCCAGGTCTTTGAAGATTTCCCGGGACAAACGGACGTTAAAGAAAAAATCAAAGTCTTCGTGGCGGCCGCAAAACATCGCGGTGAACCCTTAGATCACATTCTGCTAGCGGGGCCTCCGGGATTGGGTAAAACCACTCTTTCAAAAATTATCGCTAACGACATGGGCTCGGATTTGAAAATGACCTCAGCTCCGGCGATTGACAAAAAGGGTGATTTGGCAGCGATCCTGACTTCGTTAAAACCGAACTCTGTATTGTTCATTGACGAGATCCATCGTTTAAGTCGTCATGTTGAAGAATATTTGTACACAGCGATGGAAGACTATTACATCGACATCGTGACCGGGGATGGCTTGGGCGCGCGCTCAATGAAATTCCAGTTAGCTCCCTTCACCTTGATTGGTGCAACAACGCGGGCCGGGTTGTTGAATCCTCCCTTCCGCGATCGCTTTGGCATCGTGGAACGTCTGCAGTTTTATGACAAAGAAGCTTTGCAAGAAATCTTGATCCGTGACGCGAAAATTTTAAAAGTGGAAATGGATCAAGAGGGGGCCATGGAAGTGGCTCGTCGTTCGCGCGGGACTCCGCGCGTGGCCATTCGTTTATTAAAACGCGTTCGTGATTATGCACAAGTTAAAGGGAATGGTGTTATCACCAAGGACATCGCCCAGTATGCTTTAAATCAGTTGGGCGTCGATCAGTATGGCTTAGATCTTATGGATCGTCGCATTCTGAGTTTGATTCAAGAAAAGTACGCAGGTGGACCTGTGGGCATCGACACGATGGCAGCAGCCCTGAGCGAAGAGCGTGATACTTTGGAAGAAGTGTACGAGCCGTTCTTACTTCAAGAAGGTTTTATTCAGAAGACTCCGCGGGGTCGGGTGATTACAGAGTTTGCGAAAAATTCTGTCTTAGCAATCGAGGGATAACATGGCATCCAGACAACCACTGATCATAGAGGTGCTTCGCGGCCCAATCGTTGAAAGTCAGCATCAAGTGATGATCGTGGTTGCGAATGAAATTGGCAGTGTGACTCAGTATTGGGGCAATCCACAATTTCTAACTGTTCCGCGCAGTGCAATCAAAATGTTGCAGGCTTTGCCGATTGTTGAATCGGGCGCCGCTGACAAGTATATGTTCGATGATCGCGAATTGGCGATGATGTGTTCTTCCCACGCGGGCGAAAAAGATCACCTGACTGTATTGCAGGAACTTGCCACAAAACTTTCAATTCCCGAATCCACCTTCGTGTGTGCTCCGCATTTACCTTACAACGAAGCCAGTGCCCACGAGATGATTCGTCGCGGGGCGAAGCCAACAGCATTGTGTAATAACTGCGCTGGCAAACACATCGGCATTATTGCGACCTGTTTACATCTGGGTGAAGACCCTAAAGGTTACGACAAGTATGATCATCCAGCGCAAAAACTTTTGCGTCGGACACTGGGTGAAGTCACGCATTTTGATCACAGCAAAACAGCGTACGGTGTTGATGGCTGTGGCATTCCAACCTATGGCGTCCCTTTGCAATCACTGGCGGTGGGAATGTCGTCATTGATTAACTCCAAAGAATCTGTTCCGCGTAAAGCAGCGGCAGAACGTCTTTTGCGCGCGGTAAAAGCCTTTCCATTTTATGTTGCCGGCAGTGGCACTTTCGTCACAGATGTGATCGAAAAGTC
>CAMLMF010000389.1 GCA_946480995.1 uncultured Bdellovibrio sp.
TTTAATTTTTTTACTTGTTCAAACAGAGTTTCTTTAAAAGATAGAAGAGTTTCGAGTTTTCCTTCTTGAGAGATTTGGATGGTGTAGTCATCGAGATTGATATGCAAAGGTATTTTTTTATCGGTCAAGTCGACTTTTATAAATTTGTCTTTATCGCCAGTGGACGTATAGGTGTTGACTGGATGAACCCAATCAAAACCACGTACTTCGATAGCATCTCTGTCTAAAATCTTGCTAGTGAGGGTTTTGCAGGTATCGGCTATTTTTTTTTCGAAGAAATATTTGCTGGATTCGAGACGGTTCAAACGTTCTTTGAGTGCTGCTAGATCAATCGAGTCGGCGGCGAAGAGGGATTTTTCTGTGGCCTTTTGGCTTAGGTGCTTTGTCGCTTTGTAACTTGTAATTACGTTAAGAGCTGTTGAAGCTGTGGAAATATCCTCGACTGTCCAAGCTTCTAATTTGAAATCGTTTAAACTTTTATACTCTCTATTGTACTTTGAGGCCGTCTCTAAGAAACGATTGATTTGGCTTTTATAAGACAATGTTGGAGCGCTTAAGGGGCCTGCCGAGGTTAAGATTAAAATTCCAGTGACTATGACGATAAGTTTTCTTAGCTCAAGCTTCTTGTAAATAAAGCGTAGCCCCAAAGAAATAAGCATTATTGCATAGACGATGACTAGGTAAACTCGATCTTGCGTAAAGCCGTACTGATAAATTCTTGTGACGACGCCGATACCCATCATCACAAGTAGTGGGATAAAAGAAGCTTGCAGCCAGTTTCGATACTTCCACAGGCCTTCGTTCTCTTTGTTTTGTGATTCCCAATAGGCGTTTAAAGAATAGAACAGAAGATAAGCAATGGTGATCGGGATGCTGACCATTCCGCGCGGAAGGGACATCGTAAAAAGGATTTTTACTGAGTATGCCAGAAGGACGGCAACATAGATTATTAAAACAGGAAGGAAAATAAGTCGAACTGGCTTTTCTAAGGCGTTAGGTAGGCTGTAGCGCAAAGAATTGACTTTAGATGCTGCCGGTTTAAAGAAGGCAAAAAGATTTACGGGCAAGAAAATAGCTAAAGAGGCGAGGCCAATCTTTTGGGAAATCTTCGGCAATTCGAAGCTGAAAAGTTCTTTGACGACCCAGGATAGAATAGCCAACAGGGCCAGTAATAGGCCTGAAATAAAATAACTTAACCCCAATGCGTACAAAATAAAAATGAACCAATGAAAAGCGACCTTTTGCTCTTTGCGTACGGAGGAAGGAGTTAAGAGAAAAGCAAAATAGGTGGTTAAGATAATATGGACTTGAAATACCGGCCAATCTTGCAAGTAGTGCGCGATTGCGAAACCAATAGCAAAAAGACCGGCAAGAAATAAAGGGTGCCATTTTTTTAGTTGCGGTTTTTCTTCGTAAATATAATCAGCCCCAAGGCATAAAGAAATTCCCAGGGCAAAAGCATAGAATAAGGATTGCAGATAATGAGCGGCGTTAGCACTGTCCGAGTTAACAAAGATGCTGGCCAGAATCGCGGTGCCAAGAGCGGAGTATAATATAAGCGTTAGATTTTCGCGGACATACTGGGTGACTTCTTGTTTAAATCTAGAAAGCATAGTGCCTGCCTTAATGAATATATAAACAAGTATTCCATTTTAAATGTGAAAAGGTCACGGAGAAATTGCGCCCCAGAGTTTGCTTGTTCCGGGGGCTTTTAGAATGAATTTAAACGCTGACTTGGAAGTCGCGGAGGGCGTCGGTTAATGATGTTTTTAGGTCGGTGCTTGGTTTGCGTTTGCCGATGATCAAGGCGCAAGGTACGCCGAAAGTTCCGGCTGGGAAGTCTTTCATTTGTGTGCCAGGGATCACGACTGAATTTGCGGGCACTCGGCCTTTTAATTCGACTGGTGATGGGCCTGTGACATCGATGATTTTTGTGCTGGCTGTGATGGTTACGCCTGCGCCTAGAACTGCACCTTCTTCAATCAAGGCTCCTTCAACCACGATGCAGCGGCTGCCGATGAAGACGTTATCTTCGATAATGACCGGGCTTGCTTGCACGGGTTCTAAAACTCCGCCGATGCCGACGCCGCCAGATAAATGCACGTTTTTACCGATTTGTGCGCACGAACCCACAGTCGCCCAAGTGTCGACCATGGTGCCTGAACCGACGTAGGCGCCGATGTTCACATACGATGGCATTAAGATCGCACCTTTTTCGATGAAGCAGCCTTTACGCGCGAGTGCATGTGGCACAACGCGAACGCCTTCTTCTTCGCTCCATTGTTTGACTGGGATTTTGTCATAGTAGGTAAAATCACCGGCTGTCATCACGTCCATTTTTTGCACGCGGAAATACAGCAAGATCGCTTTTTTGATCCATTCGTGGGTTACCCACGTGCCCGAAGTTTTTTCGCACACACGTAGTTTGCCAGCATCAAGGCCTTCAATGATTTCAAAGATCGCTTTTAATTCTTGAGTCGATAATTTGTCGATCGTTTTTCCGCCTTGGATGTCGGCGTAAATTTGATTGATTTCGTTTTGCATACGGGGCTCCTTGATCGCTTATTTTTCTAAAACTTTTAATGATTCTAAAATTGCTGGCACGTGGATGGCGATGATTTGTTCTGCCGCCAGTCCGCGTTCGATTTCATAAGTCAGGGTTGGAAAATTTCTTTCTAAGCCTGTGTAAGTACCTAGGCAACCCGGGGTTGGGTAGCCGATGTCGTCGTCGATTTTATAGCCCGTGTGTTTGGCTAAAACTTCTGCAACCTTGTGGCAATCGCCGTTGACGTTCAAAACGGGATGCCAAGAGTGTAAAGATAAAATGAAAACAGGTTTTTTGCTTTCTAGGTATTGCATCAAACCTTTGTTTTCGTTTTCGCTGCCGGCAGAAGGCCCCGGATGATAACGTGGAGTTTTTACTTCAGGGGACCAGTCTTTTGTGGGTAAGTTGCGGTTTAAGTCGACGCCGTTGCCGTTGCCGCGAGTTTTGAAAATCACGCCTTCAAGATTGAACTGCGGAACCAGAGTCATATTTAATTTATACGGGAAGGACTTCATAAAATGTTTCAGAAGTTCTTGCGCAGCAATAACGCCTTCGACTTCGTCGCCATGGACGCCGCCCAGGATTAAGACTTCCGGGCCGTTGTTGTGGAACTCGTACGCCAGTACTGGCAGGTTCTTCGACGTGTACGTAAAAATAGAAGTTTTCATGACAAAGGATTCCTCTTGGGCCATGATACTAGCACGAGGTCTTTATGGAATACATCAATAATGAACTGCGCCTGGGGCCATTAAAAAAAG
>CAMLMF010000390.1 GCA_946480995.1 uncultured Bdellovibrio sp.
ATGATCGCAAGACATGTGTCTAGACCGATAAAGTCGGCCAACGTCAACGGACCCATGGGCTGGTTTGTTCCCAGCTTCATTGCGCTGTCGATAGATTCAACCGAAGCAATGCCTTCGTGCAAAGTATAGACAGCTTCGTTGATCATCGGCATTAAGATTCGATTCACGATAAAGCCTGGCATGTCTTTCACAGACTCGACAAAAACTTTATCCATTTTTTCTGCCAAAGTTTTTACCGCTGTGAACGTTTCATCAGACGTTTGTAAACCACGGATGCCTTCAACCAATTTCATCAACGGCACCGGATTCATAAAGTGCATACCAGCCACTTTATCTGGACGCTTAGTCACAGCCGCAATTTTTGTGATCGAGATTGAAGACGTATTGGTTACCAACAACGCCTCTGGCTTAACGTGGGCGTCGAGGTCTTTAAAAATTTTAAGTTTAAGATCGATATTTTCAGTAGCCGCTTCAATCACCACGTCGCAGTCTTTCAACGCAGACGTTTCTTGCGCGGTTTTGATTCGCCCAAGCAAAGCGGCCTTATCAGCCTCTGTCATGGTGTTCTTTTTGATCAAGCGATCACAACTTCCTGCGATCGTTGCCATGCCTTTTTCCAAGGCCGCACCGCTCACGTCGAGCATGATGACGTTGTAGCCAAAGTTTGCTGCTACTTGAGTAATTCCATTTCCCATTTGTCCAGCGCCTACGACGCCAATCGTTTTGATAGTCATTATCACTCCGCGTTAAGATAAGTTAAAAATGTGCATGGTATTCGTACTTTACTTTAGGCTAGAGGTCAAAAGTTCTGGTCTTGAGAGCACCGGGCCTAAGCCCGCAAAATAGACAAATGCACTCTTGGTTTTCCCTGCTTCTGCCCATCGCCCTTTTTTCACCTTCAGCTTTCGCGGCCTTATCCACCGATGCGGAAACCGCGCTGTCGTTTTACCGCGATAAAAACAGCCTGTTTCCTTCTGGCCAGGTGAGTCGAACAACCCTGGAAGCTCGCCTTTTACGCAGTGAAAACGAAATCGCTTTCCGTTCGCAGTGGGATAAAAAAGAGTTCCGTCTGCAAGCGGACCAAATTATTCGCGACATTCAGGTCGCACGCTTTGTGGAAAGTAAAAATGCGGTGACACTTCTAAGTGCCAATCGCAGCGATGCGATCGTCTTAAAAGCCCTGCCTAGCAAAACAAATTTAGAAATTTTAAGTGTCGATGATTTTTGGGCGCAAGTAAAAGAGCCGAAAGAAAACATCACTGGCTGGATTCCTTTGCACCACCTGCAAAGCCGACATGATGACATGGGTTACTTCATGAATATCATCGACACCTATTTGCGCGAACAGCCGCAAAGCAATGGCAAAGTCATCACGACCATTCCTCGCCTGCATCGCTTGATTCCTTTAGAGATCACCAAAAGTTTTTTGAAAGTGAAATACGCAGACCATATCGGTTACGTGGATATTACAAATTTTATCTCGCGTGCTGACTTTGCAAACCTTGCTTATCATCCGCAAAAAGGCTGGCAGCGCGCTTTATATCGCAACAACGATGTGCTGCTATCACAAGCCGGATTGACTCTGCCATTAAAAGAGATCTTAGGTTATGTCACGGACTCTCACCGCGGCGTGGTCGTGCGTGGCACAGGTGCTTTACCTCTGCGTGCGCGAGTTCAAATCACCAAGCTTGAAGCCAACAGCTGGGGTGTCAGTCGCGTCGACGGACATGGCGAAGTGTGGTGGAAAAAGAAAAATCTTTTGCTTACGACACCGACTCCGCTAGCTGATTCGACACTGACCACCGATGAATTGATGAAGCGCGAGTTGTACTCCATCGCCTTTGAAAATAAAAATTCTTTAAAAGGCTTGGTGTCCTCCGAGGGCGTATATCGCACCGAAGATGGCGTGACCTGGACGTTGCTGCCGCAGTTTGGTAAAAAGAATTATCCGGTCAGCATCCACCCCAATGGGACGTGGTTTGTCGGTTCATTTAAAAGTTCTAACCGTGGTAAAAGTTTTGAGCCTTTCATTCGTTGGGAACAAATCGCTCAAGCCATTGAAAGCACTTATCATAAGAACCCGAAAATCATGCGCTTAACGCAGATCGAAGCCTTAGAAAATTCGCGCGTTTTGATTCACGTCGACACCGGGGGCCGCAACATCAAGTTGCGCAGCTTAATCGGTGATATCCGTTGGGATGTCATTAAAAACTAAATGACATTTTTCCCAAGACCTCTTGCCTTTCTTAAGCGATCGACTTACTAGAAGACCCAACGGAGGTCTTCCTATGTTATCTTTATTTTTTGCCGCCGCTTTGGCGGCGACACCAGCCCCAGCAACGACTGCAAAAATTGTTTGTTCCATCAGCGAACACGGCAGCATCCAAAAAGAAACACAATTGCAATTTGATGTAACATCAGGCGATGCACACGGCGCTTTGAACACTTTTGAAATCAATTACGCCAAAGGATGGGTTTCATTATCCCGCGGATTTTTAGTAATGGCGTTTAATCTTAAAGACAGCTCTGAACAGATGATCAGCTTTTATGGTGACGGTCTTGGCGGCAACCCTGTGGGCGGCACATTTTATCTGCCTGACCAAAAAGATGCTTGGATCCAGGCAGAGTGTAAGATCGCAAAATAGACCTAGTTTTCTAGAGTCTTCAGAAGTTCTTCTAAAGACGCCTTTTGTTTTTTACTATGCTCTGTCTGGGCTTCTGGCAGAGCTAAAGCTTGTTCAAGCACCGCGCGAGCTTGTTTTGTCTGCTTTAATTCTTTATGAATTTTCGCGACCCGTTCCAGACGTGATAATTTTAAATCTGTCGCAAGCTTTGCCGCTTTTTCCGCTAAAGGCAGAGCTTTTTCAAACTGTTTTTCATCGACATAATGGCGCGCTAAACGTCCGACGTAGACATCACTTTGCGGGTAAGCCTTCACTAACTTTTCAAGCCACGACACGATGAAGGACTTCTGATCAGTTTCCGCAAAGTACTCTAAGGCCGCAAGAATTTCACCGGGGCGCTTCACGTTAAAAGTAATTTTTCCCAACTCTTTTTTCTCGGCGTCTTTCGTTTCCGCCATACTGTCAGCATCCCCTAAAGACTCAAAGGAAGATTTTAGGGATGAATACAAAATCACGCGCTCTAAACCACTAATCATATTTCCAGATAAACTTTTATTGGCAGCTTCTTTAAGATCTTTGTCGGGACCACTTAAAAGTTTTTGAATCAAGGCGATATTTTTATTAGTCAGCTCTTTCATTTCTGAGCTGATTTCACTAGAGGCAGTTTTATAA
>CAMLMF010000391.1 GCA_946480995.1 uncultured Bdellovibrio sp.
CTTGGCGCCACTTCACAAAAGCGAATGTCTTGATCAACAAAAGAGCGTCTTAAAATCTGAATCAAAGACGAAAAGCTCTGCTTTGTAATGCCGTACACCGTGGGAATTGTGGCATCTTTCGAAGTGGAACTCACGTAAACAACATCCGCATGGCGGCGATGAGTCTTGGCTAAACTTAAGAATTTTCTTAAAAACAAGCCTGGCGAAATCGTATTCACCATAAAGTATCGTTGCAATTCATCAAAGGGCTTTTGCGTGCCCGAGGCACTTTGCGCGTATCCGGCACAAAGAACCACCAGATCAAAGCCCGCAAACTTTTCCCAACTGGATTCTAGCGCGTGAAAGTCTTGGGTTTCTGACAAATCGACTCTGACAACTTCGACAACAGTGGATTTGTCCTTCGCAGCAGAGATCATCCCAAGAAGATCTTGTTGCCGCTCTTGATTTTCAGACCATAAAGACAAGTTGTATCCCGCGACAAGCAGCTTCTGTGCCACCGCCTTTCCAACTTCTCCGGTTGCTCCGAAAATTAAAGCGGACTTTTTCATATTTTTTTCAACAGGCTTTTCGCCATCTCCAAAAAGCGAGCTTCAGTGACTTCCGGTGGCCAAGGAATGACCGGAAAGTCAAAAGGCTCATCATCCCCAATACTCCAAGATTTCAAATCTTTTGTAATTAGATCACGAACCTCCGTCGCTAACAGACGGCGATCAATTTGCTTCACCACTTTTGGCAATGGATACTCCAAACCAAAAGCCTGAGAAATAGCCCAGTGAATGCGCGATTCAATGATTTCAAAATCAGGCAGCAAAGCTTTAACTGGCGAAACTAGGTCGCCGACATAAGCTTCAGTCGCATCATGAAACAACATGTGCAAAGCGATCTCTTTCGTCGGAGAAATTTCAGCCCCTAAGCATGAGTGCTGGCCCACACTGAAAAAAAATCTTGTATGTCCATTGAAACGCGCTTGGCGCGCCAAAGCACAAGCGATGTCTTCTAACTTCACGTCCGCAGGATTTGGATCAAGAATGTTAAAACGATTTCCCGAATATGTAATCACCCAAGACTTTTCAATAATCTCAGGTCTATTCAGGCGATCAGGTAATCTAGGTATATCTGTGTTCATAAGATCCAAATCCGTTACAATATTAAGTTAACGCTTTCATGAGTTTGCCATAGATTCCATCGAATCCACCGTTACTCATAATCAAAATGACATCCCCCGTTTTCGCTCGAGACTTTAACGCAGCCACAATTTGATCCGCGCCTTCAAAGTCCTCTGCCTGAACGCCTGATGCTTTGAGGTCAGTCACCAATTCGTGGGTCGAAAATCTGTTTTCTTCGTCGATCTTTGACTGATCAAAGGCCTTTGCTAAAAGAACCTCGTGAGATCCTTTAAAGGCTTGAACATAGTCTTGCTGGAACACTTTACGTCGCGAAGTCGCACTGCGCGGCTCAAAGATTGAAAATACTTTGCGCCCTGGATATTTTTTCTGAATACCCTTCACCGTTTCACGAACTGCAGTCGGATGGTGCGCGAAATCTTCAATCACCAAAATACCATTGGGTTCACCCAGGATTTCCTGACGACGTTTCACACCTTCAAAAGACTCTAAAGCAATCTGAATACGGTTTTCAGAAAAACCTAAACATTTAGAAATCCCTACCACGGCTGTCGCATTCAGGATGTTGTAATCTCCGGTGATTTGCATCGCATAAGGTCCCATGATCTCACCGCGGTGATGCACCTCAAAACCAATACCCTTGTCATTTTGAAAAAGAACTTTGGCGCGGAAATCCGCATTTTCACCGAAGCCGTAAGTAAAGGAGTTCTTGCATTTAGCGAGTTTACGCAGCTCCATCACATTGGCGTCTTCAGCACAGGCTAACAAGGTTCCATTTTCGGGAATCAAGGTCATTAGACGCGCAAAAGAATCTTTCACTGCTTGCAGATCTTTATATATATCCGCATGGTCAAATTCCACGGAAGTTAAAACCACGTGCTTTGGCTTGTAGTGAATAAATTTAGGAACCTTGTCAAAGAAAGCCGTGTCGTATTCGTCGCCTTCAATAATAAAGTAATTCCCTTCGGGATTTTTGAACGACTGAGAAAAATTCTTAGGAATTCCACCAATAAGAAACCCGGGCTTTACACCGGCTTGTTCCGCCACCCACGTCATCATAGATGTCGTCGTTGTCTTACCATGGGTCCCAGAGATCACCACACTTTCGCGGTCACCAATAATAAACTCTCCCATTGCTTTCGGTAAAGACGTGTAGGGAATTCCCAACTTCATCAGCTCTTGCGCTTCTTCGTTGCTAGCAGAGATCACATTGCCGACAATCACAAAATCTGGCTTTGGATGTAAGTTTTCTGCCTTATATCCTTTCATGATGTTGATCCCTAGACTTTCAAGCTGGGTTGACATCGGCGGATAGGGATTTAAATCACTGCCTGTGATCTTAAATCCGCGATCTTTTAAAAGTCCTGCCAAAGAGGCCATCGCGGTTCCGCAAATACCCATCAAATGAATATGGCTGCCGGGTTGTAAATTCATAAATACTCCTGCTGTAACGGCTTAAACGCCGCTGCGACGATAATTTTCAACAATCCAATTGTGTATTTCAGGGCGAAGTTTGCCAAAAGCCTTATTGTCTGATCCGTACAAAACGCGATTCGATAAAACAATCACGCTCATATCCATTTTTGGATCATACCATACCGACGTTCCTGTAAAGCCCGTGTGTCCGATAGATTCCAAAGAAAAATAAGTTCCACAACTTGCTGCCCCAGGTGTTGGCATCATATAGCCCATCGCCCAATCACCTTTGCCTTCAGGCAAAGCACGCTTGGCGAAAAGCTGAGCTGTTTTCTGACGAATCGAATAGCGTGCAATCCCCATCAATTGGGAACGCAAGTGCAATGAAAACCAGCCAGCATCGTCCACACTGCCAAACAAGCCTGCATGGGTGGAAACACCCCCTAAGGACCAGCAATTTAAATCATGCACTTCGCCCTGGATCAGTTTGCGGCGCACAGGACATTCTTCTGTTGGCGCAAACAAACCCACTCGCGTGGTTGATTGATTTTGCGGATGGAATTCCAATGTCGTACCGGCATAGAATTTTTCTTTGATATCTTTCCATACATCCAGCAATGGCTTATCAAATATCTTTTCAAGTACATTTTACATCCCGAAAAAAGCAAACATCAGATTAAACCTGAAAACATCTCAAAATCAGATATCCCCTTTATCCATACCCATAACATCCGCTCAAAAGACATCGCTGGTT
>CAMLMF010000392.1 GCA_946480995.1 uncultured Bdellovibrio sp.
CGTCTTTGCGTAACGTGATCGGTGAGATGGACCTGGATCAAACTTTAACTTCTCGTGACGTGATCAATGCGAAGTTGAAAGCAATCTTAGATGAAGCCACTGACAAATGGGGTACGAAAGTAAACCGTGTTGAATTAAGAAACATCACTCCGCCACGCGAAATTCAAGTGGCGATGGAAAAACAAATGCAAGCAGAACGTGAGCGTCGTGCGAAAGTTCTTGAAGCAGAAGGTGATAAGCAAGCGCGTATTTCTCGCTCTGAAGGTATCCGCCAAGAACAAATCAACTTAGCGGAAGGTGAAAAAGAAGCGCAAATCCGCAAGGCGGAAGGTGAGGCGCAAGCTATTAAAAATGTCGCTGACGCAAAAAGAGAAGCGATCACGTTGGTTAAATCAGCCATGGGCGATTCTGATCTGACGGCGAAATATTTGATCGCGACAGATTACATCCAGAAGTTCGGTGAATTCGTCGCGCAAGACGGGGACAAGATCTTTGTTCCTTACGAAGCCAGCACGGCTTTGGGTGCGATGGGTTCGATCAAAGAACTTTTATCTAGCGGCAAATAATAAAAAAGGGAGGCTCAAGAGCCTCCCTTTTTTTGTCTGATTTTTTCTTCGAGCTTACTTCGTTCGTTTCTTTAAGATCGCATTAATGTCTTCGATCTCTTCTTGGAAGTAATCATCTTCACGCAGCTTAATCACAGCCCCTTCCAGCTCACCATTGCGCGCGCGTTGAAGCGTGCGACGCATATTATACAAGGGGCCGGCGATTCGACTGGTCAGGCGATTGAAAATATAAGTGCCAATAACCAAGCAAAAAGTGACGGGAATGATTTGATAGACTAAAAAGCTCACTTTATAGCGGGAAAGAAACTCCAGCGCACTCATTGAGCCCACGTTGCGCTGCACTTGATCTATAAAGAGGTAAGCCGTGATGACTTGCACCGCAAAGAGGGACACGACAAAGACCCCGACATACATGAGGACATCGTATTGGACCTCACGATTAACAATAAGACGCCTGCGACGCTTTAAATCATCCATCATGGAAGTATTTTCTCCTTAGACTTTATTGTATCGTAGGCCTTGAGAAAAATGGGATTTCTCCTCTTGGGGGCGGCATTTTTTTCAGCGAATATCCCACTCTGCGACGCGGACCTTAGCAAGTAGTAATCCTTGACTTAAAAGGTGTGTCTTTTCGAAAATCTCGTTTTGAGATAAGGAGATTTTCAATATGAACTTTAAGTTTTTCGCCGTCATCGCGGCTTGTCTGTCGCTGCTGCAAATCGGCTGTGCCTCTAAAGGTTTTAATCGCGGGGAGTTGCGCGCTCAAACAGGCGTAGTAAAGCCAGCGGACGATAAGGAAATCGCGGCAGCCTTAAGCAAAAAGCCGAATTTACCAAAACCTTTTAAAGTGGCGGTGTACTTCAAAAGACCTGCGGCTGGGGGCCACAATAATCCATGGGCCCAGTCACGCAGTTGGACATGGGACGAGCAGGATAAAGAGCTGCTAGTAGATATCGCCAAGGATCTTAAGGCGACGGGAGTCGTGGCCGATGTTTTCCCGATTCTTGACAGTTTTGTGACCTCCGAAGATCTGAAGGCTTTGCGTTTAGTTGCGGCTCAACACGGTGCTGACGCCTTACTTCTTATTGGCGGAGCAGGGAAGGTTGATCGCTTCATGAACACTTCGGCGTTGAGTTACGTGCTGGTCGTGCCGACCTTATTTGTGAAGGGTTCAGAGGCAGACACATTATTTGTTACGAATGCCGTGATGTATGACGTGCGCAACGAATACCTCTATTTTGCAACAGAGGCAGAGTCGCAAACGAACGAAAAATACTCTCCAGTCAGCTCACGAAGTGATAAAGAGATTTTGAATGAAGCAAAGCGAGCTTCGTTGTTAAAACTTAAAGTCGGCATCAAGGACATGGTTGCTGGGAAGAAAATATGATCCGCAACGTGCGCTCAGCACCCATGAAAAATCCCATCATTTTAGCGCTGGACGTGGATACTCGCGATCAAGCGCTAAAAATTGCAGACGATGTCGCTGATGTCATTGGCGGAATTAAGCTGGGGCCTCGTCTGTGTCTGCGCTATGGGATGGACTTCGTCAAAGAAATGGCACAAAGAGCGCCGATCTTTCTCGACAATAAACATTTCGATATTCCCTCAACGATGGAGGCCGCTGTTCGCGCCAGCTTCGAAGCCGGAGCTTCGTTGGTCACCGTGCATGCTCTGAGTGGTTCGGAGGCTCTTAAAAAAATGGCAGAGGTTGAAAAGGAGCTAAATCAAAAGCGTCCCTTTAAAATTCTCGCGGTGACGATTCTGACCTCGTGGGATCAGGCCTCCGTTCCTGGAAATATGAAAGACCAACCGATTGCTCAGCATGTGACGGATCTAGCGACACTTGTGAAAAATTCGGGTTTATCCAGTGTCGTTTGCTCTCCGCATGAATTAGACCTTTTACAAAATCGCGATCTTTACCTTGTCACTCCGGGAATTCGCTTTAGTATGCAAAATTCCGGCGATCAAAAGCGTATTATGGGTCCGAAAGAAGCCATGCAAAAAGGGGCTTCCGCTTTAGTCGTGGGACGGCCGATTCTTGAAGCAAAAGATATCAAGGAAGCCGCAACTGATTTTGTAATGGCTGTATATGAAGAAAAATAACTCTCGTCCGCAATCTCGAAATTCTCAACCGTCACGTCCGCAGCAAGGGGGGCGTCCATCAGGGCCGCGTTCCCAGGGGCGCGCTCAAGGCGGCGGACATTCTGCAAAATCTGAAAACCAAATCCCGCGCGACTGGCGCGTGGTTATCGGTACGCATGCAATTTATGAAGTTTTAAAAGTTCGTCCACGTCAAGTAAAAGGCATGTGGTTCCGTCAAGGTTGGGAAACGTCCAATGATTTGCGCGAAATGCACGAACTCGCGACACAAAATCGTGTGAACATCGACGTAAAGCCTGAAACAGTTTTAGAAAAATTCGGTCCGTCTCAGCAAGGGGCCGCAATTTTCGTCGATGGAGCACCGATTTTTGATACTCAGGCCCTTGAAAAACACGAAAAATCTATTGTTTTGATGTTGGACGGTATCGAAGATCCGCACAACTTAGGCGCAATTGTGAGAACTTCTTGGCTTATCGGCGCTCACGGCGTTCTGATTCCTGAAGATCGCGCAGTGGGTCTAACTCCGACGGTCCATAAGGTCGCCTGCGGAGGAGTTGAGCATGTTCCGGTCGAAGCGACGACAAATTTTTCTAACTATGCAGAAGATCTTAAGAAAAAGGGAT
>CAMLMF010000393.1 GCA_946480995.1 uncultured Bdellovibrio sp.
GCAGGCAACCCAAACTTTTTTATGTTCCCAAAACACCACAAGCCCCAATGCCAGCGTTGTCAGCAGGATGAAACCCTTAAAGCCCAGCATACTTGAACACAAGTAATACAAAACAGTTCCACACAGTCCCCCGGCAATTTCGAAGCAGTAGCCATACTGAATGCCTCCAGAAAATGCTTTTAACCGTCGCAAAATTTCTGACTGAATAAAAATAAACATCAGCACACAGGCGGCCACAGGGTACATCACGCTCATGTCTAAATGACTTAAGGAAAGTGCCAGGGTGCTTAAGGCGAAAACGGGGAAAAGAGCTTCTCGGTATTTCGAAATAAACGGCTGCCAAATGTTCGTGAAAAAACTAAGAATCTGAATCCCAAAAAGGACAAAGAGTCCCTCAAAGGGAAAATAAATATATTCAAAGTACTTTGCGACAAAGAAAAGAGCATAAAAATGCGCCGTTCCCAGTAAAAATAACTGCACCCTCGAAGACATCGCAAGTTCCTTAAGAAAATTTTCAAATCGTGGAGACAAGAGTTAGCATTCCCCGCAAACAAACCTGAGTCAATAATGTAAAACGGTTCCCCGCAAGTCTCGGATTTTATTTTTTTAGATCCGCTTTGGGTTTGCTAGATTTGTGCGGAAGTGCCAGAATTTTTCCATGAACACATCACTGACTTTACCGAACGTCCACGCCTATGACTTGACTCACTTCAAAATTGAAACTTTGCGTATCGAGAGCAAGCTTCTTAAAGGCAATCCCTTAAATGATCCTGCGATCCGCTTTAATCCCCTGCTTGTGCCGCACTCCCCGGGGCCTTGGCCCGTCGTGATGGTTCTTGGGGGCTTTACCGGCAACGCCCCCTTTTATTTCAATGCTAAGTTTAACGAACGCAATGCCATTCAAGTCATCGACGCGGCGTTGGGCCGCGGCGAAGCGCCCGAAGCTCTGTATGTTTTTGTCGATGCGCTGACCTCTTGGGGTGGCTCGCAGTTTATTAATTCTGCGGCGACGGGACAGTACGAAGATTATATCGTGCAGGAAATCATTCCTGCTTTGAAGAAGCATTATCCTGTTTCGGCAAAGGCCAGCGACTGGTGCGTCAGTGGTGGCTCCAGCGGCGGTTATGGGGCTTTGCAATTGGGCTCAAAGTATCCAGATACTTTTGGCTATGTCGGCGCGATCGCACCCGATTGTTTTTTTGAAGCCAGTCTTTTCCCTGAACTTTATCACGCCCTGCCTTTCTGGGAAAAATACAAAGAATCCCCACGACGAGCCCTTGAGGAATTGCGTAACGGTAAAATCATGAAAGCGCGCAACTGGCATAGCGTGGTGAATGCTTTTGGTATGGCCGCTTGTTATTCTCCGCTAGGTCACGACGGAGGATTTCAGTTGCCACTGGATACTCGCACTGGCGCCAAAAATGTGGACCTTTGGAAACGCTGGCTGGCCCACGATCCGTTGCACTTCCTGCCCCAGCGGCTGAATGAACTGCGCAAGCTTTCGGGGATTTATTTAGACGTTGGCAACAAAGACAACTTTCACCTGCAATATGGCGCGCGCCAGATATCAGATCTGTTGAACAAGAATAACATCACCCATGACTACGTCGAATTTGATGGCAACCACTTTGATATTGGCGAACGCTGTCCCGAAGTGTGGAAGTGGCTGGCGACCCTGTGGAGATAACCGCAAAGGCGCCAATTTGCGGCACCTGCGTGAATTATATAGATAGTTTCTTATAAGTCCTTTTTTTTGCGAATTGTGATTCTCACATATTATGTATTGAACATTGAAGGATCTTCCTTATCCGCCCCGTCCCAAATCGAAACGACAGGGCTCCCACACTTTGCAGCGACAAAGTTTGTCACTGTGACCTTTAAGTCCTCGTAAAAACTCGATTGTGGCACCCTCGTTGCTCCTAGCAACGCTGGAATTACCGTGGAGGATTAATATGGAATTCTTATTATCGTTAGGTCGTGGTTTTACTTCTTCTGATGCTATCTGGATGTGGACTATTTTAGCCGCTCAGATCGTTTCAGTAGCTATTATTATCGAAAGAGCTGTGGCTCTGTTCGGGGCTCGCAAGGTCAATCAGAAGGACTTATCTAAAGTCATCGCTGAAGACATTCGCTCTGGCAACTTGGACAAGGCTTTACGCCGTTCAATGCAACTTGGCTCTAAAGAACCATTGGGTGTTGTCGCTGCGGCAGGTATCCAAGCGGCAATGGATATGGGTGGCAAAGAAGAAATCCAACTTAAAATGGATGAAGTTTTGCTTGAAGAAAACTCGCGCGTTGAAAAACGCATCGGTTTCTTGGCTATGTTTGCCAACGTAGCAACATTATTAGGTCTTTTGGGTACGATCACGGGTCTTATCCACTCATTCGCGGGTATCGCAAATGCCAACCCAGCGGAAAAAGCAACGATCCTTTCTCAAGGTATCTCGCTTGCGATGAATACGACAGCTTACGGTTTGATCGTGGCAGTTCCTGCTTTGATCATGTACGCCGTTTTGCAAAATCGTGCTTCTCGTTTGACGGATGATTTGAACAAAGGCGCTTTGAACTTGTTCATCCAATTGGGTTTCCACTACGAGCCAGTGACTGAGAAAAAAGAAGTTCCTGCTAAAGCTGGGAGATAATTATGAACATCGGTTCAGGTGACGAAAAAAGTTTAGACTTTGATATCAATATCCTGCCGATCTTGGATATCTTGTCCGTTTTGATCTGCTTCCTGTTGTTAACTGCAGTATGGGTGCAAATCGGAACTTTAGATACACGCCAAGCTATCGGCGATAACTCAGTGGCTGGAGCAAAAAATCCTCCGTCATTGTGGATCACCGTAAACCCGCAGGGCACTGTGCAACTTTCTTTACGTGATTTGCCAAACGCAAAAACTCACGAAGAGGAAATCAAAGCGACTGGTAAAGCCATCAACTGGTCGGTGCTTGAACAAAAACTTCAAGCGTTGCGCAGCAAATTTCCAGACTTAAAAACTGGTGTGGTGCGCCCTGAAGCGCAAGCTTCTTACGGTGATGTGATTCGTATTATGGACAAACTTAAACAGGCGCAATTTGAAGGAGTGGGTTTATCCCCTCTTGGGTAGGTCTTATGAAAACGTCGTCTTTTACAAGCACGAATAGCAAAAAATCCCCCTTGGGATCGATGCAAAATTTGAAACCCGGCATGAAGGGTAAAAAACGTGGAGCTGCTGCTTTGGCGCTAGCTCTGCCTTTGACTTCATTGATCGACGCTTTTTC
>CAMLMF010000394.1 GCA_946480995.1 uncultured Bdellovibrio sp.
GTTGTGGTTTATTCCAGTGCCATTCAATACGGCAATCCCGAAATTTCTGAAGCGCGCGCTCGTCAGATTCCTTTGATTCCACGCGCGGAAGCGTTAGCCGAAATCATGCGCTTGAAACGTGGGATTGCAGTGGCGGGAACGCATGGTAAGACAACAACGACATCGATGACCTCAGCGATCTTTTTAGAAGCGGGTTTAAAGCCAACGATTGTCGTAGGTGGCCGTTTTGAATTGATCAAATCCACAGCGATGCTGGGCACGGGGGAGTGGTTGGTCGCGGAGGCCGATGAATCTGATGGCAGCTTTAATAAATTGTCGCCAGAAATTGCGATCATCACGAATATTGATGCCGATCACTTAGATCACTATAAAACTTTTGAAAACTTGCAGAAGGCCTTTCATGACTTTGCTTTGAAAGTTCCTTTCTATGGCAAAATCATTGCCTGCGGTGATGATCCGATTGTGCGTCAGATTTTTGAACACTTCCCGAAGCGTATTGAGTTTTACGGCTTTGATGAACGCAATGATTTGGTCTTAAGTGGTGAACAAGGAAAGTATTCTTTGTATCGCAACGATCGCTTGTTGGGTGCAAAAACTTTGATTGGCGATTTCAAATTGAATGTTCCAGGTCGCCACAATGCTTTGAATGCCGTGGCCGCGATCAGTTCAGGAATGGCAGCGGGGATTTCGTTTGCTGACTGTGCCAAAGGATTGCAGCGCTATGAAGGTGTGGATCGCCGCTTTCACTTTAAAGGTGAAAAAAGTGGCATCCGCGTTTACGACGATTATGGACATCATCCGACGGAAGTGCGTGCGGTGTTGCAGGCTTTCCGTGAAAAATATCCTGATAAGCGCTTAGTTGTTTTCTTTCAACCGCACCGTTATTCACGCACAGAGCACTGCTGGCATGATTTTACGACGGCTTTCAAAGAGGCAGACGAAGTTCTGCTGACAGATATTTATCCTGCAGGCGAAGCGCCGATCCCAGGGGTTACAAGCGAAAAGCTTGCTCAAGAGATGAAGCATGAACACACCCAATATTTTGTGCGCGATGAAAAGTCGACGCAGAAAATATTGGGCCTATTGAAAAGTGGTGATGTTTTTATCACTCTGGGAGCCGGCGATGGTTGGAAGCTCGGCATGGATGTTTTAAAAAATATTAACTAACACGTGCTTTAATCGATCCGGTTCATGCAATTCCAGTTCGCTTTAAAGCGGTTGCCTTGGATTTTCATGGACGACGCCAAGCCCAAACACTCCGAACGACTTAATTGTTTTTGTGTGGAAAGTTTATTCCAGCAGTACCAGCGAACGTCGTCGGAATTTTCTGGATCGTTGTTTCTGCCGGCAGCTTCCAAACACACGTTGAGGTGAATGTCGCTTGTGAACCGAGTCAGACATTGCCAGTCCAGGCCCGTAACACTTTGTGTTTCAAATTGCCTAGCAACTTGTTGGCATTTCATCGGCGAATCAATTTGTTGTTCGAAGTCTTTATAGCAACCCCAGCGATAGCCGTCTCTGGAATCGGCAGAGCTTTGTCTGTTGGCCGTGGACAAGCAGGCCTCAAGGTTTGCTGGCAATAGTTCATTTTCTAGGAAGAGATTTAAGTTGTAAGCCATATCAATGCGATCGCGTTGGCTCCATCCCGCAGAGGCATTGACCAAACTGTCTTTTTCGTTAAATGACAAGCGATCTTTGACGGCGCGAATGGCTTCGCGGCGCAGAGAAACATCTGTTGTCAATGTCATGGCCTTTAGAGCGCCTTCGATTTTTTTATCGTAAGTGCCGAAGCATTGCGCCAGTCTTGGGATGAATTGTTTTGTCGTGCTTGTAAGGCGGATCCATTCCCCTTTGAGCTCGGTGTTTTGCAAAAGGTCTTTCATTGCGCAGAACTGATCCGTGACGATAAAGTTGAGGCCCTCAGCTAAGCGGTTGGCGATGAGTATTTCTTGCTGGTCGTTCTTAACGACTTGTGGGATCAGGCCCAGCTGCTCTTGCAAATTTAAGAATTGGAATTTCATTTTTAGCGGCAGGGACTTCGCTGCACTGATTTCTTGGAAGAAGCTGTCGAAGTTATTGCGGGCTTCTTGCGAAGTCATCACGGTGTTTTTAAGTAACTTGATAAAGGTCGGATTGTTCACAGCCTCTAGCAAAGGCTCATAGTATTTTTTTAAGTGAATCTTTTGCGATAAGAATTTAATCGCTTCTTGATTTTGTTCAGTGTTTTGCGAAAGCGCTTTGCACGTCAAATTGCGATAGTTTTTATCCATGTCTTGCGCAGGATTAACAATGCGGTAACCGACGCCGGTAAATGTTTGTTTGAATTTATTTAAGTCAGGTCCTTGGCTGAACAGCGTTGCGGCACTGGTGCCTTTCAAGGCTTGGCGCATCAGCGGGCCAGAATATTTACCCAAGGGACTTGTGCTGGCAAAGCCGTGCAGACGCTCGACGTTTTGAAATGCGGATGAAAAAATCTGGCTGATGCTCATGCCGTATTCAGAATATCGCGAAAAGGCCACGCGCTCGGCGAGGTCACGGGGGAAGCCGTTTTTAATAAGAACTTCGACGTATTCTTCGATGGATCGTTTGTCGGGAACTTTTGTCGCCAGGGTATTGCAACCCATCAAGAACACATCCTTGGGTTTGCTTAAAATCCCTGGGCAGGAATTTTCGCAACTTAAGCGCTCAAGCTCTTTAAGATCTAAAGTGGTACTAACGCCCTCGCCGAAAAAGACTCCGCCGAAGTGGCCTGAGACTAATAAAACATCGCACTCTATTCCTGACTTGCAGGCTTGGGCGAGCCATGAAGGGTCCTTGTTTTCGGGAACAAGTTCGGTGATTTCGACGTCTTTTGAACCATAAAGGCTTTTAAAGACCTCGCGTTCTTCGACGGAATTAAGGGTCATAGTGCAAATACGTTTGGGTGCCGCTTGTCCGGGGGGGACGACCGCAAGAACGCACAGAATAGTCAGGGAAGCCAAAAGTGTTTTCATAGGGGAATCTAGATGCAAAAGCAGGTCCTTTTTTAAGGCAAATTTAAGTGTGAATGAGGCGGATTTTTAGGGTTTTTGGTGACGAAAACAGGCGGGCTGTCATCTTTTAAGACACTTTGACTTCGCTGCATTTTACTTCCTAAAATAAGTAAATTTCGCGAATGAGGTTTTCTGATGAAAAAATATTCTGCATTTTCTGCGTCTCTGTTGGTTTTGGCCCTGGTTGTTTCCAGTTGCCAGACGACTTCTAAAACTTCGGGTGTTTT
>CAMLMF010000395.1 GCA_946480995.1 uncultured Bdellovibrio sp.
CAATGTGGCGCCCTTATCTGCCTGGGTGATTTTGAAGTCCCCAGAAATAACTGTTGGAATGGCCATCTCAAATTTGTAACCCAATTGGTTCAGCGAAGTTTTCGCAGAGCCATAGATCATGTTTGTCATTTCACCCACAGCGTCTGAAACTTCGCCGTTGATCTCCGTATACTTCTCACCCAACATATTTTCCAAAATATGGAAAATGCTATCTTTGCCGTAAGAAATTAAAAGAGTTCCTTTTAAGGGTGGAGCCACCATGCCAACCATTCCTGCAATTTCACCCTTTAATACGAACTGTGGTTCGATAAAAGGTTTGCCAGGGGTTGCATCGGTTTGCGCCATTGTTTTTAGTGTTTTAATAACCCCATCGACGAACGCATTGATTAAGCGCTTATCGAAAAGGGGATTCAGTGCTTCCACTTTTGGTGCTGCAGACATTATGTGCTCCTCAATTACGAAGCTTTAGCTTGTGTTGAAGGATTATGCTTAGCCCACACGCGTTCCATTTTGGCTTTCAAAGTTGCAGAGTTGAACGGTTTGACCACATAGTCTGAAACACCTGCTTTGGCTGCTTCAAGAATGTGTTTTTGCTCTGACTCTGCAGTGACTAGCATAAAAGGCATGCTTTTATGGCGAGGATCTGCTTTACAAGCTTTCAAAAGGTCAATGCCCTGCATTCCTGGCATGTTCCAGTCCGAAATTACAAAGCCATAAGGCTGCCCAGCATCATGCGCCGCATGGATCATTGGGAGGGCATTCTTACCGTCGTCAGATTCCTCGACATTGGTATAACCTAGCTCGTTTAACACTTTTTTGATGATTTTTCGCATAGTTGCGAAGTCATCGACGACTAAAAACTTTGTATTTGTGGGAAACATAATATCTCCTAGATTGTTGAAAGCATGTAAAATCTCCAAACTTATCGGTCTAGTTTTTTAAAACTAGAGTCCAAACCTATTGCGAATTTCATTTTTTGTGTCAGACTTTATTACAGGTGGTCGAGTTACATTTGGACATGAGTCCTAGGTAACGCAGAAGGTTTAGACAAAAGTTTTTAAAAAAACTAAAAACAATTTAGCGGGAGGGAGCAAGGATGCTCAGAGATGTCCTCATTCAAAAAGGTCTTTCGAACAGAGAAGCAGAAGTTGCTGAGCTTGTTTCAAAGGGCTTGTCCAACAAGGAAGTTGCGAATCAGCTTTTCGTTACTGAAAAAACAGTAAAATTTCACCTTACTAACATTTACAAAAAAATGAATGTTAAGTCTCGTGCACAATTGATCGTATGGTGCTTGCCTCACCTTGGTTTCGTTGAAACTGAAGTGCGTGCAGAGAACAACAATCAAAATGCTGCTGCGGCGACGGCGTTCAACAACAATGCAACGCAAACGATCCCAGCTGGATCTGCGACAGTTGCAGGTGGTACGACGACTCTTCCAGGTAGCGGATTGAACCGTGGTGGTAATTCCGATATCGGTATGGGTGGCATCTAGTCGTTATTGATTAGAAACACGAAAAGCGTAGAACATAAGGACCAAGGTCTAAGTGTTCTGCGCTTTTTTTATTTGTGCTCATTCAGTCAAAGCATTGCTGAGTTGTTATGAAAAAGGTCCCCTCTGGGGATTTTTTGTTTTATGATGGGTTATCGAAAGGCTCTTCATCATGAAAGACAACAAGGCAGTCGCTGCATCTCAAGTTATTATGACCCAATTGGTTCTTCCTTCCCATACCAACTCTTTGGGAAGCGTCTTTGGGGGCACGATCATGTCATGGATCGATATCGCCGCCGCCATTGCAGCGCAAAGACATTCAAATAAAGAAGTTGTGACTGCAAGTATTGATCGTTTGGATTTCGTCGCGCCCGTTTATAAGGGCTGGGTGGTGAATTTGAAGGCGAGTGTCAATTACGCTTCGCGGACGTCTATGGAGGTCGGTGTGCGAGTGGATGCTGAAAATCCAAAAACCGGAGAGACCTTTCATACGGCCTCTGCTTATTGCACTTTTGTAGCTTTGGGATCTACGGGCAAGCCTTCGGAAGTTCCTGCCTTGGTTCTAGAAACGGACGATGACAGACGTCGTTTTGAAGCAGGTAAAAAACGCCGCGAAATTCGTTTACAAAATAAAGCTAAGTAATTATCCGCAGAGAAGATCAAGCCAGCGCAGAACCTCTGCGCTTTCAGGGCTTGGCCCCTCTTCCTTGCCTGATCCATCCGTCGCCTTGACGTTAAGTTTTATAAGATCACACTCTTTTTTAGAGATGTCTTTTTTGGTCGTCATTTCAAATGCGGGTTCGAAAGCGTAATAAAGGCGTGATACGGCAAGTTGGGGCTTCAGATCTTTCGCCTTGGCTTGGCGATAAAGTTTAAGCTCTTTATCAAATGATTTTTTTAACTCTAAGAGCTGTGCGTATTTTTTGTCTTGAGATTTTTCTTGGGAAGCTTTTGTAAGTAAGTCCTTGGATTCCATAAAAAAATCAGCTGCCTTTTTAAGGTCCGCAGCGTGGCCGGGTAAGACTATTAAAACGATGGCGAAAATACTCAGTAAACGCATGTGTCGCCTCGCATTTGTGGTTTAGTTTTTACAGAAGCCTTTTTCGACGGTGTGTCTGACTCAAGGAATTCCTGAAGCTCGCCCATTTTTTGTTCCGTCTGTTGATAGTAATCATTATTTTTTTCAAGTTCGGATCTGATCTTATCAGGGTTGGATTTGTCTGAAATTCTTAGAGCATCCATCAATGACTTGGCTTCTTTAAGGCCATCGGGCCCATAGGAAATTAAAGTAAAATCATCAGCAAGTCCACTGCGGCTGGCAAGATAGGGAGCTTTTCTCTTAAGAGCTGGAATGACGGACTTATCACGCAAGTGCACGTAATAGCCTAAGGAGTATATAAGGTTTCGGGTGAGTCCTTCGCCAGGAGAAACCCAAGAGCAAATGTTTGCTGAGGAAGCCAGGCGAGGAGGGCCGTTTTTTAGATCGTTTTTTGCAATACTTTTAAAAGGTTCGCAGGCAGGGCTGTCACTGTCGGCGATATCCTTAAGAATATACTCCGCATTTCCTCCGCCAATATCTAGCGTTGGGGCACTGGTGAGTTGTCCTAAACCTTTTCCTCCAGCGTAACCGAGGAAAAAATTGAAGGCCGTTTCATTGTTGTATTTTTTAAGGATAAAGCGTGTGTCGATGGGTTTAAATTCAGCGGCAAAACATTTTAGGGCTTCGTTAATTGCGAAATGCAAATAGTCGATAGAGTTTTGATCCAT
>CAMLMF010000396.1 GCA_946480995.1 uncultured Bdellovibrio sp.
AAATCAGGTCTTTTTTCATTATCTGTATCATTCTAAAGAAATAACATGAAAAACCTCTGTCGATACCCCGGTCATTATTGATGTATTTCAAAATTAAGTAGCTCTCGTACTTTCGGATTAAAGTAATATTCTTTGTACTCGAATAGAAAGGAATCACAAGAGAGCCATCCTTTGTATACGATTCTTCCAAACTCCAACCTTTTTCGAGCAGCGTCTTTTTAATTGAAGCCTTGGTATCGGTACTGAGACTATCAAATTGATCAATCTTAGAGCCGAACCAAATATCAAACTTCAAGATATTCCTTTTTGGGAAGGCGGGGCCAATTCCTTCATCAACGGTTATAGGAAGAGTCAGTAAGATGCCGCTGTGAGGTCGATTTTCTTGGGCTGTAAAGCAGCGTCCCGCGTGCCAACCGCTCACATCCTGCTCGGTTGGCGCAATGCCTTGGGCAAACATTTTTTCAATTTCAGCGAGATAATCTGTTGTGCCCGTAGATGCTTTTTTGGGATTAATTACTAATTTTTTAATAACATGTTCTTCGAGGTACCCTGAAATTTGATTCGAAATTTCGTAGTTCGAATCCGTTTCATTTGGAATCTCTAAGCGAGCCAGTCCGGCGTACTCATGATGAACAAGTACGTACTGATCAGATTCAGACATTCTTTGAAATTTATCAAAATCACATGTGATTTGTGAGGCCATCGAGGTTTGATCAAACCGACAGACTTTTGCGACGCCATCAACGTTCACAGGATATCCGGAATCTCCACTTCCTACGCATCGAATAAGTGCACGTTCCATTTCATTCAGCATGGCCTCGCTATAGGCTTTTGAGCTGATACTATTAGGAAGCTTGAGCCCTTCAGGACCACCACCTTGAATCCAGGTTTTAAGGTCTTCGCGAATGACCTTAATGCGATCTTCACAAAGATCGCCACCTCCCCGAACACTGGTTCCGGCGAAACCAACTTGGACCAACATCATGACTAAAAAGCAGATTGTCAGATTTAACAATTTCATGTTTTTTTCTCCTCGAAGTTTGTAGCATCAAAAAAATGCGTGGAAAGAATGTAGACTTTATTTTTAATTTTTGATTTCTCGCCAAGCTTTAATACGGCTAGCGAAAACTCTTCTGAAAGGCGATTAACTTCAGGTACGTATTTAGAATCAATTGCCAAAACGTCTGTGGCACTGATTCTTTCTTTCGGAGATTGTGTTTCCAAAGCAGAGATCGATTTTTCCAACACTTGCTTATGCAGCATTTTAAAGGCCGAATTATGCACCTGAGACTCAGCTAAGAGATTATCTTGGGATTTAAAATACTTGTCGTTTTTTCCTTTTTTGAGCAGCTCTAGTCTTCGCAATCGATCAACTGCGATTTCCGCTTCCATTTTTGAAATTCCCAAAGCCTGAGCGATATTACTCGGCGTAAACGAAAAATGAGCTAAGTAAGTCAGCTCTAAGATCGCCAAGTGATACCAGTCTGCGATAGTTTTAAAAATATCAACAGAAAGGTCCTGAACGTTCTGTTTTGGATTCAAAGCTTGCAAGCGTTTCGTAAGCTCTTCTCGAAACTGAGGGTCAGTCTCTTGTTCAAGTTGGACCAGCATGCAAAAATAACGGGTTTCCGCATCGGTTAAATCTAAGCGAAACGCAATTTTGAAAGCTAGATCCACTGATAGATCTTTTTTTGAATTGAGTATTTCAGACAAGAATGAAGTTGAGATATTCAACTTTTCGGCAAAAGCTCGAAGTGAATAGCTTTTCCGCATTGCAGATTTTTCTGCAAAAACGGTCTTGAGAAAGCGTCTGTAATCTTGTTGTTCGTAAATCATGTGGCGGACACTAAAACCGATCAACCTTAAAATCAACTCTACCGCGAATTATGGTGTTCGCTATAGCGAATTAGATGCGGCGCAATGCGAGATTGCGACTCATGACCAGTGGGGTGGCAAAACTACGAGATATCATTAAGCTCACGCCCGTAGCGGAAAAAATCGTTCGATAAGAGGAGTTTCGAAATAACCAAGGTTCCCACTGAAGAATCCCGAGGGGCCGTTTTTGGACAGGCCCAAATTTGTCACTGTCTAAAAGATATTTAATGAAAGCCCCCATGTCTCGAGATGAGACTGGCACCCAACTTGATAGAGTCCTCGTGATGAGGTTCTATATGATGCTTAAAGGTATGTTCTTGCGCTCGTTTGCCATGGGTTTAGCCGTGGCTGTTATGGTCCCCCAAATAGGTCACACCTATGGGGAGTCCTCGGTTATTGAAAGCTACGTCAATCGCCAAGCCTTGATCCCGATGATTAAACCATCTTGGGGTAACTTTATTTTGCATACGGACACCTTAAATAAGCTTTACGGCCAGCGCGCTTATCAGGCGATTTGGGTCAGCGCAAGTGGAGCCCCTAATGAAATGGCAGCGTCGTTGCGCGCGTTGATGTTGATCGCAGACCGTCATGGACTTAGCAATTTTGACTATTGGGATCAAGAAGTTGAGAACCTTTATAAAGCCGCGCAAACCAATCCTAAAAACTGGATCACTTTCGAGTTGGCGGCATCTGAAGCCTTAATCCGTTATGTCAGTCACATGCAGAATGGTCGCACGGACCCAGAGCAAATCGACACGGATATCAAATTTAAGAAAAAAGAATTCACGGACTATGCGGAGTTAAACTCGGCATTAGGTTACGGTCCGCAAGCGTTGATGTCAGCATTGGATGCGATGGCTCCGCTGAATCCGCGTTATAAAGACCTGATGGATCTTTTGGTGCAGATGAAAGAGATCAAAGCCAAAGGTGGCTGGGCGACTTTAACTTCGCCTGGTTTTATTCTTAAAAAAGGCGTGAAAGATCCGATTATCAGCGCATTACGCAATCGTTTGAATCAATTGGGTTATACGGTTTCTATGACCGGTGGCGATACTTTTGATCAAGAACTTGTGGATGTGGTGAAGTCGTATCAGGCTATGAATGGATTGACGGCGGATGGAATCATCGGCACACGTTCAGAGGTTTTACGCGCGTTGAATTTCACGGTGAATCAGCGTATTGCGCAAATTGAAGTCAGCTTAGAAAAGCTGCGTTGGTTGCCAAAAAACTTAGAACAACGTCATATCTTCGTGAACTTAGCGACGACCGAGTTCCGTTTGTACGATGATACCGGTAAAGTATTTCACTTTAACACTGTGAATGGTCAGCCGTTCCGTCGCACTCCTTCGATGCGTGATTCAATCACCTTCGTGAACTTGAA
>CAMLMF010000397.1 GCA_946480995.1 uncultured Bdellovibrio sp.
GAGTCGTCGCGACTCACGCGCCTGCGACGAAGCCAGCGTTTCGGCCGAGTGTCGATCCACGATGTCGCGACAAAGGTCCCGCTATATTTTAGGAATTTCTCGCGCCCTGGGTGAAACCATGGTCGTTGCGATTGCAGCAGGCATGCAGCCGAATTTGACCTTGAATCCGACGGAACCCGCGGCCACAATCACGGCCTTTATCGTGCAAGTCAGCCTTGGCGACTTACCCCATGGGTCCATCGGTTATCAATCCATTTACGTCGCAGGCTTAAGTCTTTTGTGTCTGACCCTGTGTTTTAATGTGATCGGTTTGTGGCTGCGCAAAAAATTCCAGGAGAAAGAATAATGAGCAATTCTTCTGCGGAACTGCACAAGCAAGACATCTTAGCCAATATCAAACGTCGCCAGATGTGGGACTTTGTTTTTGCGATGATGGGTTTGTTATCTTTGCTTTTTGCTTTGGTGACTTTGTTGGCGTTAATCATCGACTTGGCCATGACAGGTGTTCCACGCATTGATTTTGAGTTCTTTACGAACTTTCCGTCACGCTTTGCTGAACGCGCCGGGATCTTATCTGCTTGGGTCGGGTCCATTTGCATTATGATGACAACGGCTTTTTGCGCCATTCCTTTAGGGGTGGCCGCCGGAGTTTATCTTGAAGAGTACTCTAAGAAAAATTGGGTTTCGCAATTAATTGAGCTTAACATCATCAACCTGGCCGGCATCCCTTCGATCACATACGGGCTCATGGCTTTGGGACTTTTTGTTTATAAATTTAAGCTGGGGCAAAGCATTCTGACAGCGGGTTTAACTTTGGGCCTTTTGGTTTTGCCGATCATTATCGTAACAACCCGAGAAGCCATCCGCGCTATTCCTAACACCATTCGCGAAGCTAGTTACGCGATGGGGGCTAGCAAATGGCAAACCATTCGCTATCACATCTTGCCGTACTCATCCGGTGGTATCTTAACCGGTGTGATTATTTCTTTGTCTCGCGCGATCGGCGAAACAGCTCCATTGATTACGATCGGGGCTTTGACCTTTATCGCCTTTTTGCCCACGCCTCCGATTGAGGGGCACTTTCCTTTTGTGAATTTTAATTGGTTGATGGATCCCTTTACGGTGATGCCGATTCAAATGTTTAACTGGTTGTCGCGACCTCAGCCCGAATTTCATGTCAATGCGGCGGCGACCGGCGTGATTCTTTTGTTGATGACTCTGATTATGAACGGCGGCGCGATTTATTTGCGTCATCGCTTCCGTAAGAAAATGAAATGGTAATGTCTATGGAAAAACAACTGCGTGCTGAAGTAAAAGATTTGCTCTTTTCTTATGGGGATAAAAAAGTCCTTAATGGGATTACTTTGCCAGTTTATGAAAACCGCGTGACGGCCCTTATCGGTCCTTCGGGGTGTGGAAAGACAACGTTGCTGCGTTGTTTTAATCGCATGCATGATCTTTATCCCAATGCCAATTATCAGGGCGAAATCTTGTTGTATCCCGATCGTCGCAATATCTTGGGTAAAGAAATTGATCCCATGGAAGTGCGCATGCGTATCGGTATGGTTTTTCAAAAGCCCAATCCATTTCCAAAAAGTATTTATGAAAACGTCGCCTATGGTTTAAAAGTTCGCGGGGTAAAAAAGAAAAGTTTTATCGAAGAAAGTGTTGAGCGCTCTTTGCAACAAGCCGGCCTTTGGACGGAAGTTAAAGATCGCTTAAATTCTTCTGCTACGGCTTTGTCAGGCGGGCAGCAGCAGCGTTTGTGTATTGCGCGCGCTTTGGCGACAGAGCCAGAAATTTTGCTTTTGGATGAACCAACCTCTGCGCTTGATCCGATTTCCACTCGTCACATCGAAGAACTTATTCAAGAGTTGTGTAAGGATGTGACGATTGCGATTGTAACCCACAGTCTGCATCAAGCCGCCCGCGTTTCTGATTTCACCGCCTTCATGTATTTGGGTGACCTCATCGAATTCGGCGCCAGCGATCAAGTTTTCACCAATCCTAAGGATTCTCGCACAGAGAATTACATTACCGGTCGTTTCGGATAGCGCGAGGGATTTAGGAGCGGAGGAAATACTTTCCTAACGCTCCGATCGCCACGCCATCCAGGCTCAGTTGTGGCTCGCCGGCGTTGCCGTCGAGTGCGCGCCGTCGTGGCGCCCACAAAGGGCGATCTACGGTTAGCAAAGTATTTCCTCCGCTCCTAAATCTCGTCCTTCCTCAGACTCTTTTTTGTTATCTTATTTTTCGTAAACGTATTTGGTGAAAGAGGCTTCGGTGTGTGCCGCGCGTGCGGCACTTTTTAGAAGATAAAAGTTAAGGAAAGTTTTCCGTAGTAGGCGTTGCCGATATCGACCGGGTTGTCGGGGCTTGTTTTGTAGTTTTCGGCGATGAAGAAGGCGCGGTCGAAGGCGTGGCCTAGTTCTAGGTCGGCGAAGATGGATTTTGACAGAGGTGATTTTGCGCCGATGAAGATTTTCTTTTCGTCGTAAAATAAACGATCTTTTTCGTTGCTGCGGTCTTTTAGATAGTACGTTACCTGTGAAAAGTCGAAGCCTGTGTATAGTTTTGCGAAAGGTGTGATCTTATAGGCAACCGACGCTTTAAAGACCCAAGGAACGAGGGTAAAGGCATCTAAGGACCATTCTTCGGCGAAGTTCCAGTTGATCGATACGAAGGGCGCGCCAAAGACTCCGCGGAAATCTTTTGAAGGCGTGTAAAAGTAGGCAAAGCCTGGCAGTGGGATGTTGTTAAGGATCGGGCGGTTGTTTGAATAGTCTACTAAAAGTAACCAACGACTGGTTTCGTCACTTGGGTACGAGTAGAAGGCTGTCGCGCCCAATGTTGTGACGTCATTGGTGGCAAAGGGTTTGTCGCTGGCAGAACCATAGCGCAAAGCCATGGACCACATGCGTTTTTCATCTAAAGCCTTGGTGTAAGACACCCCGAACTGAATATCATAAAGTTCTGAAAAGTTAGCCTGTGAAGGTTTGACTGAAAACTGTGATCCCGCGACGGAAACTCCGAAAGCTTCGGTATCTGTTTTGTACACGGGGCCATTTAAACTCATGCGTTGGTAAGATGTCGCGGCGTCACCACTAGCGAAGCTTGCGTTGTTGTGAAATAGGCCCACATAGTTGAGCATGACTTTTTGTTGGCTCGGGGGAGTTAAGCCCGCGGCCATATCAAAAGCAGAAGCAGCGGAACCTAAAGACAAAGCGACAGCAAAAACGA
>CAMLMF010000398.1 GCA_946480995.1 uncultured Bdellovibrio sp.
ACCGCGACGAAGAGTGTTCTCTGTCACTGCGGCTGGCTCCATGTATTGTTTAATATAATCAGGGCCACCAGTTTTTGAACCGATACCTGACATTTTAAAGCCACCAAATGGATGGCGATCGACCATGGCACCAGTGATCCCACGGTTGATATACAAGTTGCCCACTTCAAATTCTTCTTTTACGCGCGCAATATTTGCTGGAGAACGCGAGAACACGCCACCTGTAAGGGCATATTCTGTGCTGTTCGCAATTTCCAAAGCTTGGTCTAAGTTTTTCGCACGAATAACTGCGACCACCGGGCCAAAGATTTCTTGTTGCGCTAATTTTGCGTCACCTGGCACGTCACCAAAGATCGTCGGCGGAACATAGAAGCCATTCGTTGGCGCTGTACCTTTGAATAACAACTTGTTGGTTTTTTCAGCTTCCGCAATCGTGTTCAGGATGCGTTCGTGCGCTTCTTGGTCCACAACGGGGCCCATGTAGGCTTTAGGATTTTCTGCTGATTTTACTTCGATAGATTTCGCCGCCTCGACCAAACGATCTGTGAAACGCTCGTAAACTTCATCAAGAACAATCACGCGGCTGGCCGCAGAACACTTTTGTCCGCTGAAACCAAATGCTGAATAAAGAACTCCGTCCACTGCTTCGTCAAGATCGGCGTCGTTATCGATGATAACCGCGTTCTTACCACCCATTTCGATGATGCAACGTTTGACATGTTGTTGACCTGGTTGCACGACAGAGGCGCGATTTAAGATGTGCAAGCCCACAGCTTTTGAACCTGTGAACGCGATTGTTGTCGTGAATTTATGATTCACGATGTATTCGCCGACCTCTTCACCATAACCCGGTAAGAAGTTAATCACACCAGCAGGGAAGCCCGCTTCTTGGATCATTTTCATCAAGCCCCAAGAAACAAGTGAAGACTGTTCCGCAGGTTTCATTACGACTGTATTGCCAGTCACTGCGGCCGCAGTCACCATGCCAGCAAGAATCGCTAGTGGGAAATTCCACGGAGCAATTACGGCCACGACACCGCGAGATTTATAGATGTAATGTGAAAGCTCACCTGGCAAACCGCCGACACGCAATGGTTTTTGCAAATTGCGCATATCACGTGCGTAGTAACGACAGAAGTCGATGGCTTCGCCCACGTCACCGTCAGCTTCCGCCCATGGTTTACCAACTTCCATCACTTGTTGTGCGATCAATTTAAAGCGATCGCGTTGCATGATGTCTGCAAGCTTATCAACCAAAGCCGCACGTTGTTCAGCAGGAACCGTCTTCCATGTTTTGTAAGCCGCTTGCGCTGTTTGCATTGCCTGTTCAGCGTGGTCAACGGAGCCCATGTTGATTTTTGCAACAACTTGTGAGCTTTCAGAAGGGTTCACACGATCAAAGATTTTCTCTGTGCGAATTTCTTTGTTGTTGATCATTAATGGCACAGTCACTGGTAATGTCGCGCGCAGTTCAGCAAGTGCCTTCAACATTTTTTCGCGATCTGCTTTCACGGCGAAGTCTAACAACGGTTCGTTATAGAACTTGCCTGGTTTTTTCGGAATGATCGGAGACGTTGGAGTTAAACCTTGCGCTGGATCTTTTAACAACTCTGCCGTTGTTTTGTTGTCAGCGAATTTACCACGCAACCAAGATTCATTCGAAGAGTTTTCAAGCAAACGACGCACAAGGTACGCCATGCCTGGAATCAATTCGCCCACCGGAGCGTATTCACGCATACGATAGCCCATATCGACCAAAGTTTTCTTAATTGGTTCGGCCATGCCGTAAAGCATTTGGAATTCCAAAGCCTCTTTCGGGATGTTTAATTTTTCTGCATACAACATACACGCAGCCAAAGTTCTGACGTTGTGAGATGCAAATGCCGGGCGGATGTGTTTGATGTTTTCAAGCAAGTACTTCGCGCAGACTTCGTAGTTTGCGTCGGACTCTGCTTTGTTTGTGTAAACAGGAACCGGCCAGCCACGTTGTTCGGCTTCAATCGTTTCGTAATCCCAGTAGGCTCCTTTGACGAGGCGAACCCAGAATGGCGTGCCACGTTTTTGTGCGAAGTCAGTCAAGGCTTTGACGTCTTCGAATGAGTCACGCAAGTACGCTTGGATCACGATGCCAAAATATTTGTAATTTTTAAATTCTGGTTCGTTGATAAGCTCAGTGAACACTTCCAATGTCAGATGTTTGACAGAGTACTGTTCCATATCCAGATTGATGAACACGCCTTTTTCCATTCCTAAACGGAACACCGGGCGCATACGATCTTTCAGAATTGTTTTTGACTCATCCCAGGCCAAATCTTTGATCTGTGAATAGAGTGCCGTCATTTTTACGGACACGTTTACTTTCGGCAAAGCACCTTCATGATCGCGGTCGATCTGCGGAACCTCGTCCCACTTTTCAGCATCTTTCGCAAGCCACGTCACAAGTTCCACGTATTTGTTCGTGTACTCTTGCGCTTCTTTTTCTGACAAAATCGCTTCACCCAAAATGTCGACAGTGAAAGTCATTTTGTTTTTGCGCGCTTTTTTAAGTACTGGCAAAGCTTCATCCGGATTTTCACCCGTGATAAACATTTTCGCCATGCCGACAACGTTTTTCTTAATCGCACCAGCCATCAAGCCTGGCGCTAAAGAACCTAAGCCCAGACCGACGTTGAATACTGGAGGCAAGGTGCCGCCGTCTTCAGAGAAATATTCTTTTAAGTGACGTGCGACTTCATCGCCTGAATTGATCGAAGGCAGAACGTCGACGAAACGGAACATGTTGGTTTTAAATTTTTCATTTTTCATACTCCATTCCATGATGGAGCCATACCAGAAATCTTTAGAAAAAATGGAAGCCTTAGATTGGCCTTCCATGCGCTTCATAATCTCTTCGCCACGGGCGACGATTTGCGATTGGATGTCGTTCATTTTTACCTCTATAAGAAGGGCCGCATAGTAGCCCCCGACAGAGCAAAAACTCAAGCACTTACACCGTTCGTCGGTAGATTAGCTTCTCCTGCGTTGGGCGTCGTCGACGTACTTGCAGTACGCCTTCCTCCTTCCGCCTTGGATAAGCTAATCTATCGACGAACTTAGCTCCCGGTAGGGGGAGAAGGTGGGGTCGGGAGCGGGGGTGGGGAGGTCTTGACTTGCTGCGCAAGCAAGAGGGGGCGGGGAGTGAGGGATGTATTTTACTTCAAGGTAAAGGCCATGAGAAATCCATGCAGCCT
>CAMLMF010000399.1 GCA_946480995.1 uncultured Bdellovibrio sp.
CTGGGGTATTGCGATCATTCTTTTGACTCTTTTAGTTCGTCTTTGTGTTTTACCTTTCAACATCATGTCTTTCAAATCAATGAAGGCGATGCAAAAGGTTCAGCCAGCGATCCAAGCATTGCGTGAAAAATATAAAGAAGATCCAATGCGTTTAAATCAAGAGATGATGGCTGTGATGAAAGAAAACGGCGCAAACCCTGTGGGCGGCTGTCTTCCGATGTTGTTACAGATCCCGATTTTCTTCGCTCTTTACCGTGTTATCGGTTCAAGTATTGAACTTTATGGCTCTCCATTTATGGGCTGGATCCATGACTTAAGTGCGCATGACCCATTCTATGTACTACCGGTTTCAATGGCTGTGTTCATGTTCATCCAACAGAAGATCACGCCCCCAACTCTGGATCCTACTCAAGCTAAGATCATGACTTTCTTGCCAGTGGTTTTCTCGTTGTTCATGTTGCAATTACCAAGTGGATTAACGTTGTACATGGTTGTGAGTACTCTGTTTGGTATCATCCAACAGTATTTGATTATGAGAGATAAATCTGCGCCGACAAAAACTGTGAAAGCAGCCAAGGCCTAGATAGCTAAGCATTCGATCATCTAGCCGAAGGGTGATCTTGAGTGGTGAGTAAGCGTGAGTATTCGGCCTAAATTTAATTTTTATACCTAGGAGGTAACATGGGTTTTTTTAGTAAGCTTTTCGGGGGGAAAAGCAAGGGTGCTAACAGCGAAGTTGAAGCACTAGTTCAAAAGACCTTAGAGGGGATCATCGAAAAAGCACAATTCGATCTTAGTTTCAAAATCAGAACTGAGAAAGAAGACGACGGCGCAGCTGTTTTAGCAGTTGAATTGTCTGGTGCTGACGAAGAGATCTTGAAAGATAAAAAAGGCCAACTTTTGGATGCTTTCCAATTGTTCCTTAAGCGTGCTATTCAACACAACTTTCCCGAAGACAAAACAAATGTCACTGTGGACTGTGGTGGATACCGTGATGAATCTGAAAACGCTTTGATCGAACGCGCTGAAAATTTGAAAGCGATCTGCATCGAACAAGGTAAATCAGTTTATTACCGTGCTTTGCCGCCGAAAGATCGCAAAGTAGTTCATCAGTTTTTAGCTAAAGACCCGCGCGTAAAAAGCCGCTCTTTGGGTGATGGACTTTACAAAAAAATTAAAATTTATCCTGCAAAAGGCCAAGGTCAGAACCAATCTTCAGACGAAGCTGGATCTGCAAACGACTAGTTCGGCTTTGCCCGAATAGTGTGGGGTCGCATGACCCCAGTAACCAAGAGGAGTTTTCGATGTATCGTGGAGATCGTGATCAAGACACAATATGTGCGGTCTCCACTCCTCATGGTGTTGGCGGAATTTCTGTTATTCGCGTCAGTGGTCCAAAGACTCTTTCAATCGTTTCAAAAATCAGCCCTTTTTTACCTGAACATCCTGAATCCCATAAAGTTTATTTCGGCGCGCTTGAAGCCACTGAAAATTCTGAGGGGATTGACGAGGTTTTGGTAACCTATTTCAAACACGGCCGATCTTTCACGGGCGAAGAAGTGATCGAGATTTCTTGTCACGGCAGTCCCGTGATTTGCCAAAGCATTCTACAACAATTGGTTTTGTTGGGTGCACGTCCTGCTGACCGCGGTGAATTTACTTTCCGTGCTTTTATGAATGGCAAATTAGATCTTGTGCAGGCTGAATCAGTACTTTCGTTGATCGAAAGTCAAAGTCAGCAAGCCGCGCGCCTGGCTTTGCGCCAACTTAAAGGTTCCGTATCAGCGAAACTAGAAGATATCGAAAATGATATGACATGGATTTTAGCCCACGCGGAAGCCGGCATTGATTTTTCAACAGAAGGCATCAAGGTCGTTGAAAATGATATCGTTTTAGCTCGTTTAAATAAAATCGAAGCGGGCTTAGAGGAACTTGTTGGTACTTTTAAAGTCGGCCGCTTAATTAAAGATGGCTTCCGCGTTGTTTTAACAGGTTTACCGAACGTCGGTAAATCGAGCCTTTTAAACCTTTTCTTAGAAGATGAACGTGCAATTGTGACGGACATTCCAGGAACAACTCGTGACGTGATTCACGGGGACACTAGCTTTAAAGGTGTTAAGTTTACTTTTCTAGATACCGCGGGTTTGCGTGAATCCGTGTCGGACCTGGTTGAAAAAATCGGGATCCAAAAAAGCCGTGAAGCGACGGGTGAATCTGACGTTGTCTTCTTCGTTTACGATGTGGAATTGGGTATTTCAGCGGCTGAAATCGATATTTTAAACGGTTTAGACCCTAAAAATACCTACATTTTAGCTAATAAAACGGATCGTTTAGCCTCTATTCCGACCTCTAAAACGGTTGGTGAGGCTCTTAAAAACAGTAAATTTTTCCAAAAAATCGGGGACTTAGACTCGTTTCTGAAAAGAAGAGTGTTCTTTATCAGTGCCCTTGATAAAAAGGCCCGTACTCAAGTGCTTGAAGATCTAGTCAGCGAGTTTACGGACTTGCAGGTGGAAAATACCGTTTTGATTTCTAATTCTCGCCACCTGGAAAACTTGTCGCGAGCTCTTGAGAACACACGACGTTCAAAGTCGGTTGTCGAAGATGGATTGGGTGAAGAGTTTTTAGCTTTGGAATTTAAAGAAGCCTTGCTCGCTATCCACGAAACTTTAGGCAAACGTTTTGATGATCAAATTATGGATCGCGTGTTTAAAGAGTTTTGCATCGGGAAATAATAAGTATGAGTTCAAAAAGATATGATGTGATTGTTGTCGGCGCGGGACACGCAGGTGTTGAAGCTTGCTTGGCGGCGGCTCGTTTAGGTCAGCAAACTTTAATGGTGACCTCAAACATTAATCGCATCGCTTACATGAGTTGCAATCCTTCGATCGGCGGCCTTGCAAAAGGTCACATGGTTCGTGAACTAGATGTCCTGGGTGGACAAATGGGAATCGCGGCGGATGAAACGTGCATTCAGTATAAACGTTTGAATTCTTCAAAGGGTCCCGCTGTGCGCGGAACTCGCGTGCAAAATGATAAACATCTTTATTCTAAATTCCAAACCGACGCTTTAATCAACCAGCCAAATTTAGATTTGCTTGAAGGTGAAGTAAAACGCCTTATTTTGGATGGCAATTTGTGTGTCGGCGTTGTTTTACAAGACGGCTCAGAAATTTTCGCAAAATCGACGATCATTACAACTGGTACGTTCATGAACGGGGTTAT
>CAMLMF010000400.1 GCA_946480995.1 uncultured Bdellovibrio sp.
TTTTATAATCCAAAAGAATAAGATCTGGTTTTTTTTCGTTGATAAGCTTTACGGCCGACGTGCTATCTGAAGTATACGAGCACTCGTATGTTGAGCTTAGGATTTCCGCAAGCAGCTTACAGCTCTCTTCGTAATCATCAACGATCACAATTTTTTTTGCTGTCAAATCTGCACCTCTTAAAGAACTCGTCATAAACATATTCATATTTTGAAGCATCTCTTGATTGGGTCCAAAAAACAAGTCTGACGAAGTCCAGTTTTAGAAACCTTTATATTTGATCTTCTTTACTTCAAGTATCTTCTTAAGAGCATCCCTCTTGTCACCCTGAATTTCAATGACTCCGCTCTTTTCCGTTAAAATATGGGTTCCGCCGACTCCGCACTTGGCTTTGAATTCTTTTGCCAAAGTCTTAAGATAGTCTTCGTTTCTTGGAAACCCTTCCATCACCGTCACAATCTTTCCACCTCGGCCGCCTTTTTCTATGCGGAAGATCACTGTGAATTGCCCTTCCTGCACGGCTTCTGTCGGTCGACACCGACACTCTGCTTTGAGTTCATGACACTGTGGGCACTTGATGTTGTCTTTTGGGTCAGTGCTATAAACTAACCGAGTATTTTTCATGATCCCGAGTTTTCCTGATTTGCTGGATTTGGACTTGGTTCTTCACCAAGCTTGTGTTGGGTATACTCCTTTCCATCAAATCGAAAAAGCTGCGGAGCCCCATCCATCACTGTTGCCAAGTTAGTCGGGCGTTTCCAGATTTTATAAACATTCTTTAGCGTTTCGCTCATGAAGTCCGGCTGCATGTCAATACCTTCATGCAGATGCGTCAACAAAAGCTCTCCACGATTTTCAAAGTTGGCGTCTTCAATGCGAATGATGGGCTGACCAAAGTTCGTCATGTGAAATAGCAACTGAGCCTTGATTGCCTTAAAGTCTTTCGTGTCGACTTCAAACTTGTTGGTCTTCTTATTGAACTTGTATACGAACATTTTATTTCGCACACAGAAGTCTTCTGTTAAAAACTGGTCAATAAAAGTCACGTCGTTGCAAACTTTGCGAACTTCAAAAATTTTATCTCGACCTAAACCAAGTTTACGATCCCAGTGTTTTCTTTCGCGCACGTCATCGCACTCTTCCCATTCGCGACCGAACTGACCTTTGTTCCAACGCTCTTCAATGTCGCGCATCAACTCAATACCCACTTTGTAGGGATTGTAGCCGTTCGGGGCCATCGCCATCGTACCGCTATGATGATCCGCAAAATCGATAATTTCAGAATCATTCAGAATTTTTGTCGTCATTAATTTCGAATGCCAATACGAAGCCCAACCCTCATTCATGGTTTTCGTCATACCTTGTGGCGAAAAATAGTAAGCTTCATCGCGAATAATTGTCAGAACATCCTGCTGCCAATCCGTCAAAGGAGCATGATGAATAAAGAAGTTTAAAATATCTTTTTCTGGTTCCGCCGGAAAACGCTGCGATTTTTCGAATGCTTGGTTTTCAGCCTTCTTGCGTTGTTCTTCAACATACGCAGGCGGATTGATATAGTCGCGCATATAGGATTTATCGACACGCAAAAGATAACTCGTATCTTCCGTCGTTGCCGCTGGGGGTTTAGCCACAGACTTTTCCACATACGGGCTGTAACGATCGATCAAGTTTTCTAGACTTAAACAGACATCGATAAAATTTTCCACGACATCTTGACCATGACGGTCCATATAGCGACGAATGCGAGTCGCATGATTAGCCATCTGATCCATCATCTTACGATTCGTTTTTGAAAACCAAATGTTGTTCTTAAAAAAATCGCAGTGACCATACACGTGGGCCATCACAAGTTTTTGATCCATCATCGCATTGCCTTCCATTAAGTAGGCATAGCAAGGATCGGTATTGATCACCATTTCATAGATTTTTGAAAGACCGTATTCGTAGCTCTTTGAAAGATGCTCATATTCCATCCCGAATTTCCAGTGCGGATAACGAACCGGAAAACCACCATAGGCCGCGAACTGACTGATTTGATCGTACGTGATCAACTCAAAGACGGTTTCGAAAAAATCCAGGCCCGCGTCTTTCGCGATTTGGCAGATTCTTTTTCGTTCGGCTTCTAATTCAGGCGTTAAGTTAGCCATTGATCACTCCATTGTTTCCGCAACGCATCCGCAAAAGGTACGGCGTACCTTTATTTTCCTTTTCCTAGGAAGTCTTTGATGGAATCTAAAATTTTATCGCGGTTTTCGATTTGGCTTAAAGTCAGACGTTCATCTGCACCAAATTCTTTTTGCAGATCTTTTAAAAACTGACCGCTTCCGTATTTACTTTCAACTTGGCCGTAACTAAAAACGTTACAATTGGGCAGAAAGAATTCATTTAAAAGCTTCACACACAAACGCGTGTCTTCACCGGACCAATTATCGCCGTCACTAAAGTGGAATGGATAAATATTCCATTCGTTCACTGGGTAATCATTTGTGATAATTTCTTGGCAAAGTTTGTAAGCTGAACTGATTAAAGTTCCGCCTGATTCACTGGTTCTAAAGAAAGTGTCTTCATCGACTTCTTTCGCAGCAGCATCATGGATAATGAAACGAGTTTCTAAACCCTTATAATGTTTCTTTAACCATGTGTTGATCCAAAAGCTTTCAAGACGAACAATTTCTTTTTGTTCGTCACCCATACTGCCCGACACGTCCATCATGTAAATGACCACGGCCTGAGTTTGCGGCTTTTCCACTTTTTTGAACGACTTGTACTGCATATCGCGACGGATCGGCAACACCAATGGTTCTTCGGCATTGTAAGTACCCGAACCGACCATACGCTTTAGTGCGCGCTTATAAGAAGATTTGAA
This sequence comes from uncultured Bdellovibrio sp., assembly GCA_946480995.1. Next base: position 2,865 of record CAMLMF010000400.1, read on the forward strand.
GTGACGAAGCCCTTCAGGTCCCACCGGAGCTAAACCAGTGAACTTCGTTTTCATCGATTCAATATTTTTAGAGCCTTTAGGTTCAATGCGTGGAAGTTGCAACTTTTCACCCAAGATGTCCGCCAGCTCATCCATTGAAAGTTCAACTTCCAACAGATGTTCCCCAGGAGCTTCACCGGCTTGGCCTTGACCGCCTTCACCAGGATCGCCCACTTCTTGGCCGGGCTGACCTTCACCTTGGCCGACGCCACCTTGTTGTTTCGGCCCGTATTTGAAACGTGGGATATCAATATAGGGAACTGGGATTTTGACGTAGTCTTTTTCCCGTTTCCCGATCAATTCATCGTGAGAAACG